>JACDAM010000127.1 GCA_013695435.1 Burkholderiales bacterium
ATCGGCATGGCACGCCTCGGCGCTGCGGAGGTCGTGGGCATCGACATTGGCGAGAACGGCATCGCAGACGCACGCAAGCGTGCCGAAGGGATCGACAACGTGTCGTTCCAAGTCGCTTCGCTCGCCGATATCCCGTTCCCCGACGCGCATTTCGATGTGGTGTGGTGCGCCGGGGTGCTGATGCATACCGCAGACGAAATGAAAGTGCTCGGGGAGCTTTCACGCGTATTGCGGCCGGGCGGGACGGTGTACTTTCTGGTCTATGCGACCGGTGGAATGCGTTGGCCGCTGATCAAACTTCTGCGCCCGCTTTCTTCCGCCATCGGCCAGGAGCAGGTCGAAGCAGCGATGGAGGCGGCCGGCACCGCGGCGAACAAGCGGCGCACTTTCCTCGACGATCTGTTCGTGCCGAAGTTCGATTTCTTCGAATGGAATCGGCTGAAGGCGGACCTGCACGAAGCGGGATTCGTCGATCTGCAACGCTGGACCCGCAAGGCGCGACTCGATCACGAACACGACCTTCAGGCCTATTACGAAGACCTGGCTGCCCTACATGAGATCTTCGTCGCCGGATCGGTCGAGGGCGGCCACCCGCTGTTCGGGCAAGCGGCCGAGCTCACCGCAGGTTCGCTCTCGGCGATCGGATGGTTCATCGAACAGGTAGCAGCCGGGACGATGAGCGAAGACGATGCGATGGGTCGGGTGATCGGCCAGGGCCACCACCGCCTGCTCGCCCGCCGCGCGGGCTGAGCCGCAACATGTGCGGTATTTCGGGGCTCGTCGGTGCCGGCGGCATCGGCCGCGCGCGGATAGAGGCGATGGTCGACACGCTCGCGCATCGCGGACCCGACGGCCAGCTGACCTACATCGAGCCGCAGGGCCGTTGCGCCCTAGGCCACAATCGCCTCAGCATCATCGACCTGAGCGACGCGGGCCTGCAGCCCATGGCCGATGCTTCGGGCCGCCGCTGGCTCGCCTTTAATGGCGAAATTTACAATTTCGTCGAACTGCGCAAGGAATTGGCCGGGTACCCGTTCACGAGCGCCGGGGATTCCGAAGTCATCCTGGCGGCCTACGACCGTTGGGGGCCGGCGTGCGTCGAACGCTTCATCGGCATGTTCGCGTTCGCCATCTGGGACGAAGTCGAAGGCACCCTGTTCTGCGCGCGCGATCGGCTGGGAATCAAGCCGTTCCTCTATGCAGACATCGACGGAACTTTTGCTTTCGCTTCGGAAGTGAAAGCGCTGATCGCGGCCGGTTTACAACCTCTCATCGATCGCGACACGTGGGCGGTCTACCTGAACCACGGGTTGTACGATCATTCGGACGCCACGTTTTTTGACGGCGTGCGCTCGCTCGCTCCGGGACACACGCTCACTTGGCGAGACGGAAACGTGACCACTACGCGGTACTGGGATGCTGCCATCGCCGCCGGCGCGCCGGTTGAACTGAGCGACGCTGAGGCGCTCGAGCAACTCGATTGGCTGATCACCGATGCGGTACGCCTGCGGCTGCGCAGCGACGTGCCGCTGGGTGTGAACGTCTCGGGCGGGCTCGATTCGTCACTGCTGTTCGCGTTTGTCGACGCGGCCGACGGTGCCGCGGGGGAGCTTAACTGCTTTACCGCGGGTTTCAATGATCCCAAATACGACGAGGCGCAGTTCGCCGCCGGCCTGCCGCGCCGCCGGCAATGGACGCAGCACGTGGAACGGCTCGACGCAGCCACCGCCTGGTCGCTGATCGACCCGTTGATGCGGCACGAGGAAGCGCCGTTCGGCGGAATCGCCACGCTCGCGTACTACAACCTCCACCGCCGCATCCGCGAGGAGGGGATCACGGTGGTGCTCGAAGGCCAAGGCATCGACGAGATGTTCGCCGGCTACGCCTATTACCGCCAGCCCGACACCCCGGGCACTTATCAGGACGGCAGCAGCTTTCTGAAGCCCGAAACGCTGTCCGCCGATATGCGCAGGCACGATGCGCCGCCGGCGTTCGCGGCTCCGTTCGAGACGACGCTGGCGAACCGGCTGTACCGCGACGTCCGGCATGCCAAGCTGCCCCGAGTGCTACGGATGAACGATCGGCTATCGATGGCGTTCAGCCGAGAATTGCGCGTGCCGTTTCTCGATCACCGGGTAGTCGAATTGGCGTTTCGGATGGACGAGGGGAAGAAGCTGCGCGGCGGACAGGGCAAGGCGATCATGCGCCGCCTCCTCGACCGCAAGCTCGGCGGTTCGTTCGGCAGTACCGAGAAACGCGCGGTGGTCACCCCGCAGCGTGAATGGATTCGCGGGCCGTTGCGCGAACCGATCGGAGATCTCATCACCAGCTCCGCGTTCCGCACCAACGGCCTGTTCGACCCGGCCGCGGTCGACCGTGCGTTTGCCTCTTATTGCGCTGGCGAAGGGGACAACGCGTTCTTCATCTGGCAGTGGATCAACGCCGACGCATGGCTGCGCGCGTTCCGGCCGGGGAGCTGAGCTGCGGACTGTTCGCCGGCCCGCCTGACATCATGCCCACCATCGCAATCGCCTTGCCCAATGCCGTCACCATCCGCGATGTGGTGCACACCGGCA
>JACDAM010000128.1 GCA_013695435.1 Burkholderiales bacterium
AGATCGGGCGCCGTGTCGGCAAGGGTGCCGTCGAGGTCGAAGAGGACGGCGTTAATCATGCTGATGGGCTACCTCCACGATTCGCAGAATCGCTTTCGCCACATAAAGCTTCGCCCACCGGCGCCCCGATACTTCTTCGAGCACATGCCGACGGGCGAGGTCATTGATCAGCGCGCGCGCCGTCGGATTGCTGACGCCGAGCAGCCGTTGCGCGCGCCCGACAGTGAGGTACGGATTTTCGAAAAGCTTGTCGATAAGCTGTTGCGCCCGCGGCTTCCCGGCAAGCTCGTAGCGCAGACGCTCGCGAAAATTGAGCAGCGAACGGTATGGGCGCTTGCGTCATTCGCGACCTGTTCGATGCCCGAGAGAATGAAATGTATCCATTGCGCCCAATCGCCATGGGTGCGGATGCGCTGCAGCAGCTCGTAATAATCGCGCCGATAGGCTTCTATGAACGCCGAAAGATACAGCAGCGGCTGGCTGAGCCGCTGGCGTTCGATCAATTCCAGCGTGATAAGCAACCGGCCGACTCGTCCGTTGCCGTCGAAAAACGGATGAATGGCCTCGAATTGCGCATGCGCGATCGCGGCGTGGATGAGATCGGGAAACGCGGTTCGATCGTGCAGGAATTTTTACCAGTCGTTCAGGCACTCGTGCATCTCGCGGACCGGCGGCGGGACGTAGGGGGCGTTCGCGGGAGTCGAACCGGACGGGCCGATCCAGTTTTGCGACCGCCGGAATTCTCCCGGAGTGGCGTGATCGCCGCGCACGCCAAGCATCAGGCGTTCATGAATTTCGCGCACCAGTCGCAAACTGAGCGGCAAGGCCGCCAGCCGTTCGATGCCGTACCCGAGCGCGAACACATAATTGCGGACTTCGAACACGTCATGGGCGCGCTGCGGCAGCGCCGGCTCGGAATCGAGTTCGTCGATCAGAAGATCGTGCGCGCTCGCCTGCGTGCCCTCGATGCGCGAAGACAAAACGGCTTCGCGGCGCACATAAGGCGCGATCAGAAGATGCGGGTTGGGGAGCGTGCGGCCGAGCCCCGAAAGCCCGGACAGCGCGGCGTCGGCGCGGGAAAGCCGGTTGACCAGATCGGCATCGTACGCGATCGAACGCGGCGGCTCAGCGGGCACGAAGGCGTGAAAGCCTTGCGGCGCGCGCATGATTCTTCCGGCTGCGGAGCCGATGAAGTCGGATGGGTTCACGTGGCTTTGAAAGGAATTTTCAATGCGCGGCCAGCTTTGAAAGAAATCTGTTCGATTCTTTCAAAGCTCGGAGAGAATTGCAAGCACCCTTGCAAAGTTCGCCTGATGTCCGCAGTGGCGAGTGAAGCTCCAGCGCACTACGCGAAACCCGGAGCTGCCTTGAGTTCGGGTTTGTCACGGCAACAGCGACCTTGGTTTCCAACAACGGCAAAACCAGATTGCTTCCCCGGTTCAAGCCCGGGGCTAAAGGCCGCTCGCAATGACATATTGGTGTCAGCACCCGCGACGACGCTGCGAGTGCCCTCGCAGGAATTGTCATTGCGAGGGAGGCGCGGCCGACGCGGCAATCCGATTTTGGCACGGCAACAGCGACCTGCTTGAATCGCGCGCGCGGAGCGCCAAGCTTCAGGCGCGGCAATGCATCAGGTAGTTGACGCTCGCATCCGCGCCCAGCGAATAGATTTTGCTGAACGGATTGTAGCTCATGCCTGTGATGCTGCGCACCTGCAGGTCCACGGCGCGGCACATGGCCGCAAGCTCTGCGGGAGTTATGAATTTTGCATAATCGTGCGTACCGCGCGGCAGCAGATTCAGCACGTACTCGGCGCCGATCACCGCGAACAGATAAGCTTTCGGATTGCGGTTGATGGTCGAAAAAATAACGTCGCCGCCGGGCTTCACAAGCTCGGCGCAGGCGCGCACCGTACTCGCCGGATCGGGCACGTGCTCGAGCATTTCCATGCAGGTCACGGCATCGAAGGCGGCCGGCTGCTCGATCGCCAGCGTCTCCACCGCCACCTCGCGATAATCGACTTTTGCCCCGCTTTCCAGCAGATGCAGGCGCGCGACATCGAGCGGCTTTCTGGCAAGATCGATCCCGGTCACGCGCGCCCCGCGCAGCGCCATCGCTTCCGACAGAATGCCGCCGCCGCAGCCGACGTCGAGCACCGCCTTGTCGCGCAGCGCGGCGATGCCGTCGATGTA
>JACDAM010000129.1 GCA_013695435.1 Burkholderiales bacterium
TCACAGGCTCGGTAATCTGCGGCGTTCTGGGTTATCTGGTGCTTCGGTTCGCTCCATCGCAATCGCCAGCGAAGGCCGTTCGCGCTTCATAACTCGGCGTCGGTTCGGGTCCGACGCTGGCGGTTGAGGGGTGCGCAAGCCTGTGACAGACTGTCGAGCCGAGACGAAATCAGCCCAAAGGCCAGCGTCCCGTCACAAGTTAGAGGTCGTATATGGCAAAGGCCCGCCGCGCCTTCCTGGTTCCCCACCTGCTGCGCTACCTTCTGACCGGCATGCTGGCGCTGCTGCCGCTGTGGGTCACCTTTCTGGTTTTCAATTTTCTGTTTTCGCAACTGCATCGGCTTGGGCGACCCTGGGTGCTCGCGCTTTCGCGTTCGGCGCACGTGGCGATGCCAGACGTGTCGCTGTTCCTGCTCGAACCGGAATTCGAAACGGCGCTTGCGATCGTCATCGCGCTGATCGGGCTCTACCTGCTTGGATGGGCGACGACGCGAGTTGTCGGCCGACGCCTGATCGCGGCCTTTGGGCGGATGATGGAGCGGATTCCGATGGTCAAGGCGATCTACGGCGGCACGCAAAAAGTGCTGGCTTCGTTCCAACGCCAGCCCGAGCAGACTCAGCGGGTGGTTCTGATTAACTTTCCGTCGCCCGAAATGAAAGCCATCGGTTTCGTCACGCGCATCCTGCGCGACGCCAACGATAATCGCGAGCTGGCGGCGGTCTATATACCGACTTCACCCAACCCGACTTCCGGCTACATGGAACTGGTGCCGCTCGATCAAGTAACCCCGACTGACTGGACCATGGACGAAGCGATGAGCTTCATCTTCACCGGCGGCGTCAATGGGCCGGACATCGTTCATTACCGGGAAGGGTCGAAGATTGCCGTCCCGACCAGCGCGCGCAAATCCGGCGTTAATAACGATAAATAGCGGCAACTCCGGTAGTCGTCGGCATTTTGTCCGGGGGCACGACGACGACTTCGCCGCCCATTGCGAGTGTGGTTTCGGCGAGGTCATCGAGCAAATCATCGACTTCCGGATCGGCGAGGCGGTCACGCGCGATATCGCCCGTTGCGCGATCGAACCGTCCGGCAATCTGGCGGCCGGCTTCGACCAGCAGCTTGGCTACTTTACCCGTCGCCGCGGCTTTGGCGGCAGCGGCCAGATCGTCGCTGCCCAAGTCGTGCGCGCGCGCGGAACCAAACTCCTCGACCAGCCGTGCAAGCCGCGCATGGTATTCCGGTTCGACGACTCGCCACGCACGGGCGCGCAGTTCATCGAGCGTGACTGCGTCGGGATTTATCCTGATTCCATCCGCCATCAGAAACGGGTTGTGGCTGACCTTGTGGAACGCGGCGTGGTGCTCCGTCAGGGCGGCCAGAATCAGCGGCAAGCCCGATGGGCGCGAGTGGTGCTCGAGAATAGGGCGATCGACAGCGCGGAAGAATCGTTCGCGGTCGATATCGACCTCATCCTTTTTTCCGCCATGGCCGTGATACATGCCCGGCTCCCCTCGCGACGCGCTTGGGCCGCCCGAACCCATTCCATAAGACGATGCGGTCAGGCGCGGATCGGTGAGTTCCTCGCCCAGCGCGTCGGTCAGGGTGCGCGGCACACCATCCGCCAGATCGACCTCATCGAGCGCGTCGCGCGTGCCCTGATACAGCTTGATCTCGTCCTGGGTTACCGCCAGCATCTGGTAGCGCTCGGCCGATTGCAGAATGCGCAGCAGTGGTTTTGCGTGAAAGCTGTCGGCGACGATCGCCAGTTCGGGCACCGGCCGTTGCAGTCTGAAGATCTTGAAGAAATCCCGCGCGCCCAGCACTGCAAGTCCGTCGAGCGTGTAATTCCAGAAATCGACATCGTCGGCGAGCGCGCGAAAGCGCTTGAGGAGCGGCGCCATATCCCGCGCAGCGTGGTGCTGTTGCAGGGATTCCTCGATCTTTTTCAATAAATTACCGTAGCGAATAGCGTCCTGGCGATTTTCCGGATACGTGCGGTGCGTCGGCTGGTAGAGCGACAGGCACGGCGGCTCGCGACGAGCCAGAATTTCCTTCAGGGAATCGTTGACTGGTTCATCCATTTCTTTCTCCTCTGGAGTTTTTGACAGGCAGGGCGGGGAGTGTCGATAAGCTTGCCGTTGCCGCCGACTGCGATGACGCGCTCCAGCAAAGGCATCTTGCTTACAAGCATCCGCGATGCTTGCGGCTTTAAATCGCTTTCAGGCGTCGCCGGGTTCTCCCCGGATCGTTGCGCGTCCGTGTTTATCCTTGAGCTTGCCTAAAAGACTTTCGAGCGATCGTTTGAGTTTGTCGCAGGCGCCGCCGAACGCTTCGTCGATCGTCGCCGCCTCATGGCTTACCGCGAGCGGCGGACGACCTGCCAGCCGCGCTTCGATCAGGCAGCGCTTGTCGCCGCCGCCGGATTTTGCTTCGCTGTTCTCATCGCTCAGATGCACTTCGACGCGGGTAATCTGGTCGCTGAATCGGCTCAAGGCGTCGTCAACCTCGGCTTCGACCCGGCGAGCCAGTTCGACGCGGCCCGCGATGTGATCGTCGGTATTGACCTGAATTTGCATTACTGAGATCCTTTTATCAGTTAAGCGTTCAAGCCTGAGCAAGAACGGCTCCAGTAAGCGGGAGTCTTCTTGCCCGCGCAAGCGGAATCCGTTTTTGCGCAACGAACCACGTAGCAGCCCGCTATCCGGGAACCTGGATTCCACTTGCGCGGGAATGACATGGGTCGGATTGTTCATCTAACCCCAGACTCATGACGAGCCATTCGACTTTCCGCTCGTCGGCGGGACGACGCTCGGAAGAATTAACCGCGCAATTGTAGTTTTTACCTGCTTTTGTTGCGTCTGATTTCTTGATTCGCTTCTGCCGCGGACACCCGGTAATTCTCGTCGAACCGTTTAGAGTGACTTCATGTGCGCGGTAATACCATGGTGATACTTACTCGATACATTCTCAGCATGGCTTCCGTTCCAACCACCCTTGAAACTTCCGCCGGATTAAAAGAGCGTGTCGCGTCGATCGAAGAGGGCACAGGAAAAACGGCGCACGCTTTCATGCTCGAAGCGATCGAGCAGCAAACGCGCAATGCCGAAAAACGAAAGCAATTCATTGCCGACGGGCAAGCTAGTCATCTCCTAAGGACACTCGGGGTATGTCGCGCTCTACCATTACTACGAAATGCCTGAGGACGAAGCAGGCGGTGCCGTCCTCATTACAACAATTCGGCATCAGCGAGAGTCGGGGGACGTCGATTAGGAAACGACATCGCTGGAAGCGAAGATGATTCTCGGTTGCTTTGAAGCGGCGAGAAAAAAACAGGCACCGCGGGGCGCCTGTTTTTTAATCTGATGTCAGGATTACAACTAACCTTGCATGCTTGCCCCCAACTCCTCCCGTTTCCGCTCCAGCTCCTGCGGCACTTTCCCGCTGAATTTGTCGAACATGTCCTTCTGCGAAGCGAGTTCGTTTTTCCAATCCTGTTCGTCGGCCGACATCACCTTGCCGAATTGCTGTTCATCCCAGCCGCTCATGCCTTTCCAGTCGAGATCGGAATAGCGTGGCGCCATGCCAAGCGCGCTTTTCACCGCCTCGGCGCGGCCATGCACGCGATCGACGATCCATTTCAGAACGCGCATGTTTTCGCCGAAGCCGGGCCACATGAATTTGCCGTTCTCGTCGGTGCGGAACCAGTTGACGCCAAAAATGCGCGGTGGCTTGGACAGCGTCTTGCCGATCTTCAGCCAGTGCTTGAAATAATCGGCCATGTTGTAGCCGCAGAACGGCAGCATCGCCATCGGATCGCGGCGCACTTCGCCCATGGTGCCGGCAGCGGCGGCCATCATTTCCGAGCCCATGCTGGCGGCCATATAAACGCCCGATTCAAAAGAGAAAGCCGCGCATCCGAACAGCCGCTTTG
>JACDAM010000130.1 GCA_013695435.1 Burkholderiales bacterium
CCATATCGATTACGACATCGATTATGCGGCGGGCACGCTGTTTTTTCGCGAGCCGATTTTAAGCCGCGATTTCAATTTCAATCCGAACTTCATCGTCGCCCAATACGAGACGTTCAACGCCGGCGACAAGGAATTGAATGCCGGCGGCCGCGTCGGCACGCAGTTCCTCGATGGCAAGGTGCAGGCTGGCGTCTCCGTCATCCGTGATGAAGTCAATTTCGGCACGACCGATCTCGGCGGCGTCGATGTGAAAGTCAAAGTCGCGCCGAACACCGAAGTGCGCGTCGAGGCGGCGAAGAGCGGCGGTCAGGCGGCGCAGCTCGAGCGAGATGGCAGCGCGTATCTGGCCGAAATCGAACACCATGACGGCAACTTCGACGCGCTTGCTTACGTGCGCCGCCAAGCGCCGGGCTTCGGCGTCAACCAGCAGAATATCGTGGAATCGGGCACGTTCAAGGCCGGCGCCGATGCGCAATACAAGCTCGATCAGCACACTGCGCTGCAAGGCCAGGCTTACCGTCAGGAAAATCTGGTCAGCCGCGCGACGCGCGATGCCGGCACGGCGCAGCTCGAATATCGCGAAGATTTGTGGAGCGCCCGAGTCGGCGCATTGTTCGCGCACGACGAAGCGATCACCGGCGAGACATTCGAATCGCGTCAGGCGACACTCGGCGCGAGCCGCTATTTTCTCGACAAGAAGCTCGAAGTCAACGCGCAAGCCGATATCAGCCTCGGCGGCAAAAACGACAGCGTCGATTTCCCTTCGCGCTACACAGTCGGCGCCGCTTATGCCATCAGCGAAGGTCTGCGGTTACTCGCGGCCCAGGAATTTACCGACGGCGACCAGTTCGATACGGCGACCACGCGCTTCGGTTTTCAGGCCGTGCCGTGGAAAAACGCGAAGCTGACCAGCACGCTGAACCAGAGCCATATTTCCGAATACGGCCCGCGCACGTTCGGCCTGTTCGGTTTGACGCAATCGTTTCTGGTCGGCGAACGCTGGGGTTTCGATGCTTCGGTCGACACCAGCCGCACCTTGGACGAGCCCAGCAATCCGCCGCTGGTCATCAATCAGAATCAGCCGATCGCATCCGGCGGCGTGCTCGGCAATGGCGCGTTGACTGAAGACTTCACCGCGCTGTCGGGCGGGGCGACCTATCGCGCAGAATTGTGGACATGGACCGGACGCGCGGAAACGCGCAATGGCGAAATCAGCGACCGCCATGGCTTGACGACTGGCTTCCTGCGTCAAGCACGGGCGGGCGTCGCATTTGCGGCATCCGGCCAGGCTTTCATCGTCGAGCAGGCGAATGGCAGCGAGGGCCTATTGGCGAACGCGGCTTTGTCGTGGGCTTACCGGCCGCTCGGCCGCAAGTGGTCGCTGCTCGACAAACTCGAATTCCGCCTCGATCAATTGCAGAACGGCAACGGCGCCGTCGGCAGCGGCTTGTTCGGCAACAACAGTCTGGCGGTCAGCGGCGACGCCAAGTCGCGGCGCTTCATCAACAACATTGCCTTGAATCGCGTGTCGAGCGCGTGGCGCGAGGCCGATACGCAAGGCAATCTTTTCGCGCTCAATCAGCGCAATCAATATTCTTTGTATTACGGCTCGAAGTATGTGTTCGACCAGTTCGACGGCGCCGACTACACAGGCTATACCGATCTGAGCGGCGCCGAATTGCGATACGACATTACGCGCAAAATCGATATCGGCATGCGCGGCAGCGTGCTGCACGTGTGGAGCCTCGACAACTACCAATACTCGGCTGGACCGGTAGTCGGCTTCTCGCCGATGGACAACGCGTGGATCAGCGTCGGCTACAACATCAACGGTTTCCGCGATCGCGATTTCGAGGCCGCGCATTACACCGCGCAAGGGCCGTACTTCACCTTGCGCTTCAAGTTCGATCAGCTGTCTGGCATCGGCGGATCCAAGTCGCATCCACAGGCGAGAGACTCAAGAAACACTGCTCGCGAATCCAGCAGAGCCGCGCAATGAGCGAGGTGATACGGCATATATCGAAGAAATTGCGCGCGTTATGCATCGTGGTGAGCGCGAGCTTGCTTTACCTGCTTTACGCGCAAACTGCCTTCGCTGCGATCACGATCGGCAATACGAGCTTCGGCGACTCGGGCGGCGGCGCCCTTTCTTTCTCGCATACCGTTGGCGCCGGCTCCAACAGGGTTTTGATTGTCGGCATCTCGATCGATCGGACAACCG
>JACDAM010000131.1 GCA_013695435.1 Burkholderiales bacterium
GCAACCTGGGAAAACATGAATGACTTATTGCGTCGCTCTCAAACTCGATGCCGGCCTGATTTTCGCGTCCGATTCGCGCACGCATGCCGGCGTCGACAACTTCGCCAAATTCTGCAAGATGACGGTGTTCGAGCGCGCCGGCGAGCGCGTCATCGTTATGCTCAGTTCCGGCGGCCTTGCCGGCACCCAGGCCGTCGTCAGTTTGTTGCAGCAACGGGCCGACGCGTCCGATGATTCGACAAGTGGCGCGCCAAATTTATGGACGGCAAAAACCATGTTCGATCTTGCCGGGCTGGTGGGCGATGCGATGCGCGACATCGATCGGCGCGATGGTCAATATCTCGCGCAAAACGAGCTCAGTTTCAACGCTTCGTTCCTTCTCGGCGGGCAGATTGGCGGCGAGGCACCGCGTCTTTTCCGCTTGTACCGCGAGGGTAATTTCATCGAAGCGACGGCCGATACGCCGTTTTTCCAGACCGGCGAGACAAAGTACGGCAAGCCCATCCTCGATCGTGTCATCACCCCGCACACAAGCCTCGCCGACGCCGCCAAATGCGTGCTGGTGTCGTTCGATTCGACCATGCGCAGCAATCTTTCGGTCGGCATGCCTATTGATCTTTTGTGCTATGAGCTGGATACGCTCGAAGTACGCGCGCGGCATCGTTTTAAAGAAGGCGACCGCTATTTTACCGATCTGTCACGTCACTGGTCGCAAGGCATACGGCGCGTGTTCACGGAATTACCGGAGCTGTGAGCGACCTTCATCCGAGGCTGATCGGCGATCGTTCGCTCTTAGGCCCGCAACTGCAATTCTGCTTTACCGTCGAGCCGCCGGGCCAGATCGACCGGGTCGCCGATGCTGACCTCCGAGCGCGCAATCTGATACGCCCAGACCTCGAAATGGGTCAGGCGGGCTTCGCCATAAATGGTCGCGAACGCGGCGTCGACAGCGTCCATGCCGTGCGCGATCTTTATGCGGCCTATGCGCGGCGTGTTGTAGCGCGCGTCGAAAGTATGCCAGACTCCGCCGAGAAACACTTCGAAATAAGCATGAAAATCCATCGTCAGACCCGGATCGACGACGCCGATATCGGCAACGTGCCCCGATACGTAACGCGCCGGCAGACTGAACGCGCGGCACAAGGCGACGCCGACATGCGCGAGGTCGCGGCAGACGCCATAGCCGCGCTCCACGACGTTGCACGCCGAGATATTCGGGCTGCCCGAACCGTATCGGTATTCGATGTTGTGATGCACCCAGGCGCAAATCGCCCGCACGCGTTCGACGCCGTGCGGCGCCTGAGCGAATTTTTCCCAAGCGAAATTCAGCAATCTGTCGGAATCGCAATAGCGGCTCGGCAGCGTGTAGCGCAGCACGCTGACCGGCAGGCATTCCAGCGCAACCGCATGCGTCGGCAAGCCGTCGTTGTCGGGTGCACTGGGCACCGAAAAAACCGCGTCGTGCAAAAATTCATTGCGCCCCGGCTGAAGCATCGAACGGTAGATGAGGTTGCCGTGCGTATCTGTAAGCTGCTCGGTTGGCTGCCCTGGTCCGAATACCAGTTTTTCTTCGCGGATGAGCTGCCCTCGATCGAGCCCGGGCCTGAACGCGAGCAGAATAGGCGTCGCCATGCTGGTCTCGTAGCTGAGCGCACAGCCGACGCGTACCGTCAGATCCAGCGAGGGGGCAGTCGGAAAGTTGTTGGCAGACATGGAATAGCTAGCCGCAATGGCGATGATGCGTTTTGTCGTGGCCGATGAGACGATTGCTTATTATAAAGCCTGGTATAAGGGCTGTATTGCCAACTCTTTATTCCGACAGAGCGGCGCGCAAAGTTGCGGCTACGATCCTGCGCAATTGCCGCCAGCGCGCCCCCGCTTTAGCGTGTTTCTGGTTGATTTCAAGCTCGATGCCAACATATTTTGCGGGCGAAAAGGAGCGCCGGAAAGTGCAGGTCAAGCCATCGGCTTTCCCCGCGTAGGGATAGTTGCGCCGCACCTTGAGTTTGGGCGCGGCGGCTTTGAGCGCCGCTTGCCAACGCCCGGCAAGTAGGGCTTCGCCGGCGCGCTTTGGATCGAACAAAAGACCGATATCGGCGTCGCGCACCTCGCCGTCGAGCTCGGGCGTGAAACTATGCGATGACACGTGAATCACGTTTTTGCCTCCACAAACGGCGCGCCGCACCAGACCTTCGACCTCGTTCCGATAAGGCCGATAATGATCCCGCACGATTTCCGCGCGCACTTTTTTCGCCAGGTTGCGCGTCGCGCCGGAATACAAATGCCGGTGACCGATCGAGCGATTCAGATCGATCAACAGGCGGCTGACGGTGGCCGCCACCAGAGGCGCGGCGAATTCGCGCGCCAGCTCGCGCGCCATGGTCAACGCGCCCGCATCGTAGCCACGGTGCGTCGTCAACAATGCCGCGTAGCCGCGGAACAGATCGCAATAGCGCGCCGGTATTCGATTACCGCCATGCTCGCAGGTGATGACAAGGTAGTCGTTCAAGAGATGCGAGCCGGCTACGCGATCCGCATGACCGCGACAGCGGTTTTCAGCTCGCTTGTCGCCGTACCAAGAAAAGCCCCCTGGCCAGGGGCGGCTAGCGCGGGGTCGGCGGAGGCCGCGAGCGCGACATGGCGATCGGCGACGGCCAGGCCGGTGCTCGGATCGAAGCCGCGCCAGCCGCCGCCCGGCAAATAAACTTCTGCCCAGGCGTGCAGATATTGCGTTGCGTTTTCGGTGGTTCTTTTTCTTCTCCGCTTCGCATCTTTCCGCTTCTCATCGTCCGAGACGTCGAGCATGTAGCCGCTGACGAAACGCGCCGCAAGCCCTACCGCGCGGCAGGCGTCCATCCACAACACCGCGAGATCGCGGCAAGTCCCGCTGGCCAGTGCGAGCGTTTCGGCTGCGCTTCTGGGCGCGCCGCTGGCGCGGTATTCGGTCTGACAGGTTCTGTGAATGACGCGCGTCAGACCGGTCAAAAAATCGAACGTGCTATCGCGATGGTCGAGCGCCACTTCGCGGCTCAGCGCGGCTATTTCGTCGTCCGTTTTTCCGTCTCCCATGGCGCGCAGCAAATAATTCTGCAGCGCCGCGCGCAACCGCGCCGGATAAGCTGGCGGCAGGCGGCCGAAAGCGGCGTCGTGCAGCAGAAAATCGAACGGATTGCCGCGCAAGGTTTCGACGACCGCGCGCGTCGTCAGGCTGAGACGGTCATGAACGCCACGGAAGTGCAGGCAATGGCTGAGCGTGCCGTCGAGATCGACGTTGAGGCTCAGGTGCTGCGGCTGCGGCTCGACCTGCAATTCGAATGACTTCGCAACCTGGCCGGCATCGTTACGCGGCGCGAGCCGGGCGATGTAGGGTTCAAGATATACCGGTTCACTGTATCGATAATGCAGCGAGTGTTCGATTTGCAGCAGCATGGGTTTGCACTTTTAAATTACACGAACGCCTTAGGGTCGCCGCCGATAACTCGCCCCGTCATGCGTTGCCGTTGGCGTGGGTCGAGTCGGACACCTGAATCGGCCGCAGCGAGAAAAAGGTGTCGAATACCGCGGCGCTGGCGCTATTAAGCACGAGCTCCAGGTTGTCCAGGTATTCGTGCAGGCCGGCGGCGATAACTTCCTCGATTTGCGCATAGTTGAGTTCGGCTGCGATGCGCCCCAGCCTTTGCTCCGCGGCGTTGCGGTAACTTCCCGCGGCCGAGCCGCTGATGGCGCGCAGGCAGCTTTCGGCTTCCAGCACACAGTAACGCACGGCGCGCGGGAATTCGCGATCGAGCAGCAGAAATCGCACGATTTTTGCCGGCGTCAACTGGCCGTAGCGCTTGCGGTACATCTCGTTGGCGCTGGCCGATTTCAATAACGCCGACCACTGGATGCTGTCGAATGCGCTGCCGACTTCCGCGACTTCTGGCAGCAGGATGAAATACTTGACGTCGAGTATGCGCGTCGTTTTGTCCGCGCGTTCGAGCATGCGTCCGAGGCGCAGGAAATGCGCGGCTTCGCCGTGCGACATCGTCGAATCGGCGATGCCGTTGAACAAATGGCTCGCCATTTTTACGCGTACATAAAATTCGTTGAGAGCGCCCAGAGCTTCATTGCCGCCAGCGGCATCGCGCACCATATGGAACCAGGTGTTGGTCTGTTCCCACATCTCGGACGAAATGATTTCGCGCACCGAGCGCGCATTGTCGCGCGCCGCCGTTACGCACGACAGAATCGAGTTCGGATTGCCGGCGTCGAACGTCAGGAAGTGGATAACGTTTTCCTGCGTCGCCTCGCCGTAACGCTTGGCGAACGCTTCGGCATCGCCGGAAGTTTGCACCAGCGGTTTCCATTGCTCGGTCGCGGTGTGCGCGAGATCGAGCATCAGGTTCAGGTTAACGTCGACAAAGCGCGCGACGTTCTCCGCCCTCTCAAGATAACGCCCAACCCAGTAAATCGCGTCGGCGACGCGGCTCAGCATGCCTGGCCTCCGCGCATGATCCGCTTCGTGAGTTTCACTTCATGCATCACGGGAACCTTGCTGTTCTGTCGGCGCAAACTGCACCCAGGTGTCTTTGCTGCCGCCGCCCTGCGAAGAATTCACGACCAGCGAGCCTCGCCTGAGCGCGACGCGCGTCAAACCGCCGGGCAGCACATAGATTTCGCTGCCGTAAAGCACGTATGGGCGCAGATCGACATGGCGTCCTTCGACCCGATCGCCAACCAGCACCGGCGCGCGCGACAAGGCCAGCGTGGGTTGCGCGATATAGTTGCGCGGCTCTGCGCGGATCAGGCGCGCGAACTGCGACCGCTGTTCCGCGCTCGCGTGCGGTCCGACCAGCATTCCGTAGCCGCCGGATTCATTGACTGCCTTGACGACGAGCTTGTCGAGATTGGCAAGCACATAGCCGCGTTCGCTTGAATCGCTGCACTGCCAGGTCTGCACGTTCGGCAGAATGGCGCCCTCATCCAGATAATATTTGATGATCTTCGGCACGTACGCGTACACCGCCTTATCGTCGGCGATGCCGGTGCCCGGCGCATTGGCGAGCGCGACGCGGCCGGCGCGATACACATCCATCAGGCCCGGCACACCGAGCGTGGAGCCGGAGCGAAACACCCGCGGGTCTAGAAAATCGTCGTCGATGCGGCGATAAATGACGTCGACGCGCTGCATGCCTTGCGTCGTGCGCATGTGCACACGGCCATCGAGCACCGTGAGGTCGCGTCCCTCGACCAGCTCCACGCCCATCTGCTGGGCGAGAAACGAATGCTCGAAGTAGGCCGAGTTGTGCATGCCCGGCGTCAGCACGACCACGGTCGCATCGATGCCGTCGGGCGCCAGCGATTGCAGGGTTTGCAGCAAACGATTCGGATAGTCGTCGACCGCCCGCACATTCATCGCCGCGAACACCGATGGAAATGTGCGTTTCAATAGGCGCCGGTTTTCCAGCACGTAGGACGCGCCCGAGGGGCAGCGCAGATTGTCTTCGAGCACGTAGAGCCGGCCGTCGCCATCGCGCACCAGGTCGGTCCCGGTGATGTGGCACCAGACGCCGCGCGGCGGATCGATACCGATGCAGGGAGCGCGCAACGACGCCGCCGAGCCGATCAGCTCTTCGGGGATCACGCCGTCCTTGACGATTTTTTGCGCGTGATAGATGTCGTCGATGAAAAGATTCAGCGCGGCGATGCGTTGCTTGAGCCCGCGTTCGATGCTGCTCCATTCCGCCGCGGCGATAATGCGTGGAATGATGTCGAATGGAATGATACGCTCGGTGCCGCTTTCTTCGCCGTAGACATTGAAGGTGATGCCGAGTTGATACATTGCCGCCTCGGCCGCCTTCTGCCGGCGCTCCAGGCTGCCGGCCGGCAAGCTTTCGATGCGCGCAATCAACAGCTCCGCGATCGGCCGCGGCTGGCCGTCGGCGACGAACAGCTCGTCGCAAAAGCCCTCGGTACAATAGCGATCGAATATCACCGGCTGTTCTCGTTGGTTGCGATCGGCATGGCTAACCTGCGGCGTCGCATTAACTAACAGGCAAGGACGTGTACGAATTCTGAAGGATTGTGCGCGCGCTTTGCCTCGCCGCAGCACTGCGATGGTGCATCGGCATTGAAAATCAAGGTGCGCCGCACCAGTTTGAATCAATCGCCGCCGTCGCGGCTGTGGTTTCGATCTGATATGACGAAAACAGCAATTCCCGTTCCAAAGAAGCGGCAGCGTCATGCGCTTACCAGACGCAGTCTGACTGCTAGGATAGTGAAGCGAAACCGCCGTTGGCCGGTCCCAAAAATGGCGGAAACGCGGAAACACCTATTATTATCCCTTGCGGACCTCCGGAGAAAAACCCTATGCCGCATAGCATCACCCTGATCACAAC
>JACDAM010000132.1 GCA_013695435.1 Burkholderiales bacterium
GTTTCCATACCGACATCATCCCGAAAGAAGCGCGCGCCTATTTTCGCGATATCCACGACCACGTCAAAGGAGTCACGCAAGCGACCAATAGCATGCGCGAGATGCTGACAATCGCCATGCAGGTCAATCTTGCGCTAGTGACTGTGGGACAGAATGAAGTTGTAAAAAAGCTTGCCGGGTGGGGCGCAATTCTCGCGATTCCGACCATGGTTTTCAGCCTGTATGGCATGAACTTCGAACATATGCCCGAGCTAAACTGGAAATTCAGCTACCCGATTGTTCTCATCCTCACGGTCATGGGCTGCATCGCCGTTCACAGACGGTTAAAGCGCGCCAAGTGGCTGTAGAGCCGCCGTTCATTTGGTGCTGACGCTGAAACCCAGCGTAGCCCAGCGCCCGTTATCCCCCCGGTTGTGACGCCGGCCGCCTGTCAACAGAAATAGCTGAACCCGGTTTGGCACAATGGAAATCGCGGCGCCCAGTTGATAAGACGGGGCGCTGCGATGATCGCCATACGCTTCGACATTGAGCGCCAGACGCGGGTGCAACGGTGCTTCTACAGCCACGCTCCAGGTCAGATTGTTGCGATTGTCATCGTTGCTGCGAAAACCCCCGAGGTTGAAGTGAACAAGCGGCAGGTCCACCCCAATCGAATAGCTCAATGGAACATACGCGTAAACCGAGCTGATTCTTTCCTGGCCGGGCGAAGGATGACGGTGAATTGTGCTGCCAAACGATAGTCCCCAGGCGATTTGCTCCGGTTGTATCGGCCGAAAAACGGTCTTGGCCTGAATCAGATTCTGGCGCTCGCGCTCGCCCTCAGTAACGGTCGTGCTGATTTGCCCCAGCGTCAGCTCCCAATTTTCAAATGGATTGCACGCCGGCAGTACGAATACTTCATAGCCTTGCCGGTTGAATCGTTTCCATGCTTCGAGCTGGCAAGAGTGTGGAGCCGCAATCGCCGCATCATCCGTCACAAACGGCCCGGCGGCGTTCGCGGGAAGCGGATGCGCGAGCCCTGCCAGCACCAGGCACAAAAGCGTCTCTTTTTTTGTTAGTTCGCGTACGAGCTTCATATTTGCTATTTGAAGCCAGTGCCTCGGCTGCCGGGAGCTTGATACTACAACCGAATGGATCAGAAAAAAATTCTTTAAACCGTTTTGCCTGTCGCACGAGGTTATCAAAGTTTGCGTCTGCAAAAAAAGCCGAATTAGGGCCCTGGTATCGTTGTCCCCCTCAAACAGATAATCGGACGTGTTGCAATCGGTAGAGCCAATCCATCCGATCCATTCGAATAGGACTTCGAAATATCACTGCGCCTTCAGTCGGGACTAGATTCACATTTCCTTAGCTTAATCGTTATCGCGCCGTCATAAGCCGCCACTATCATCGCGTCGCAACGGGCGGCTTTCCCGCGCCTCCATGAGGAGCACGGTATGCATAACGATCGTCAGGTTTTGGCTGCATGGGCCGCTACCGGTCAGGCTCGCCTTGTGCGCGCCAACAACATCCGGTTCGAGGGCGAGCTGGTCGATGTCTGGCCCGATATGCGGGCGGCGCTGGACGTTGTTATAAGGTGTCGCGGCCGGCAGGCGCTGCGCTTCGAACAGGGCTGGGAAGCGATGAAAGCCGCGCCGCACGTGGTCGCGGTGGTGGAGGCCCTGCTGCGCCAAGCCGACTGCGCGGACCTCTTCGGCGAACGCGATCTGTTGATCGCGCAGTTGCGCCACGTATTCATCATGCGCGAATGCCGCAACGGCGCGCTGATCGAGCGCGCGTTGCAGCGGGCCATCGCGTTGGCGACCGCCGGCTGCGATGTCGTCGTACAGAGTGCGTACCCGGCGCCATTCGTCGAAACCGTGCTCGCGCGCTTCGGCGTTCTTCCCTGCATTACGGCGATCGCCGCCGATGGCGCCGACCTGCCGCACGCGCCGACTCCGCAAACGCGGGCAAAGCCGCTGCGCGCCGCGCCGCGCGTTTATGAGCACGAGCAGGAATACTCGTCGCTGGAAGCGGCGTGACCGCTCTCGCCCATCCCCTGGCGAATCGCGGTGCGCATCAATATATCGAGCGCGCTACCGGTGCGGTTCGCACCGAACAGTTGCTCGCCGATCGCGCGGTCGGCTGGCTGTATTCGACGGCCCGCGAGCATGCGCCGACCTTGTTCAAGGCGCTGACCAGCCGTGTCGCGACCGATGTGATCGCGGCTCTGAATTACGATGTTTCGCTGTGCACGCCGTGGCTCGGGGTCGCGCCCAAATTGCGCAAACTGGGCGTCAACACTGAAGAAATGATCGTCGCGCCGAACGCCTCGACTTCGCTGCGTGAAATCTTCGAGCGCCAAATCCGCTACTGGGAATGCCGGCCGCTGCCCGCCCAATCGTCGCGCGTGGTTTCGCCGTGCGACGCGCGGGTGATGGTCGGTAACAGCGCGGGGCGGCATGCGCTGTTCATCAAGCAAAAATTCTTCGAGCTTGGCGAATTGTTCGGCGCGGAGCGCAAGGCGCAGCCCTTCGCTGACGGCGACTGGGCGATTTTTCGTCTGACGCCGGAGAAATATCATTACAACCACGTTCCCGTTTCGGGCAGGGTCGTCGATTTTTATGAAGTCGACGGCGCCTTCCACTCGTGCAATCCGTCGGCTCTGCTCAGTGTGGCCGGCCCGTACGCAAAAAACCGGCGGGCCGTCACCATCATTGACAGCGATGTGGCCGATGGCACCGGCGTCGGCCGCGTGGCGATGATCGAGGTCGTCGCGCTGATGATCGGGAAAGTCGTTCAGCGTTACAGCGAGATCGGCTACAGCGGCGCGCGGCCGCTGAGTTGCGGCATGTTCGTCGGCCGCGGCGCGGTCAAGAGCCTGTTTCGGCCGGGCAGCAGCACGGTGCTGCTGCTGTTCGAAAAAGGCCGCATCAGGTTCGACGACGATCTGCTCGGCAACTCGCGGCGCACCGATGTGTGCAGCCGTTTCTCGGCAGGCTTTGGAGGCGCGCTGGTGGAGACCGACGTTCTGGCGCGCTCGTCGATCGGCCGGCGTTACGCCACTACGGCGCCAAGCGGGACATGCTTCCACGGCAGCGAAAATCTGCCTTTTATTGGCGCCAATGAGGATTTCGCTTAGCGCGGAACAACGCGAAACAGGAGACGGCGATGAGCGGTTACGCGATCGAATGGTTTGTGGCGGCTTTCGGCATAGGTTTGCTCGGTTTGCTGGCTTGCGCGTTTCGCATTCTCCCTGACGAGCGCTGGCAGTTCGTGGCGACGGTGCCGCTGCGCAAGCATGGCGACGGTTCATGGATCGGCGCCAATTTCACTTATTACGGCTTGCTCTCGGCTATCGCGCAAGTCGCCGCATTCGCCATCGTAATTGCGCTGGCCGGCGCGGTCGGCGTCGGCTTCGGCGCGATGACGGCGCTGGCTGCCGTGTTCCTTGTGGTGGTGCTGCCGAGCGCGCGCTGGGTCGCGCGAATCGTCGAGGGCAAGCAGCACACGTTCACCATTTGCGGCGCGATGTTCGTGGCGGTTGTCGTGCTGCCCGCCGCAATCGCCGCCGCCAATCTGTTGCTGCGCGCGGCGGGCGCGGCCGAAATGCCGATGCTGCCGGTGCTCGCCGCTATCGCCGTCGCGTACACGTTCGGCGAGGGCCTCGGGCGCAGCGCGTGCATCAGCTTTGGTTGCTGCTATGGCAAGCCGGTGAGCGAGATGAGCGGATTCGGGCGTCGTGTTTTCAAGCGCCTCCATTTCGTATTCGAAGGCGACACGAAAAAAATCGCTTACGCCGACCGCCTGGCCGGCGTTCCGGTTGTGCCGATCCAGGCGCTGACCGCGATTTTGCATGTCGTCGTCGGGCTCGTTTGCCTGTGGCTGTTTTTGCGCGGGTGGTTCAGATTAGCGCTCGCCGTTTCGATGGTGAGCACGCAGTTGTGGCGCGTGTTTTCGGAAAGCCTGCGCGCCGATTTTCGCGGCTTCGGTGCGATCACCGCATACCAGAAGATGGCGCTTGCCTCGGCCGCTATCGCGCTCGCCTACGCGCTGGGCTTGACGCAGCCGCCGGTTGCGGCGCCCGATGTCATCGCCGGCCTGAATCTGCTGTGGTCGCCGTGGCCGCTGCTGTTGTTGCAGACAGTCGGCATCGTCAGCTTCGTCTATTCCGGCCGCAGCGAAGTGACCTCGGCGCGCGTCACGATCGATATCCACCATGATCGCATTTAGATCTGTCCATGCGATGCCGGGTGCTGCTTCCACAGCCCTCATAAGTGCAGTGGGGCCGACCATCATCCGTACGCGGCCCGCCTGTACAGTTCATCGTAAGGTCATCCCGGCTTCATCACATCTTCATGTAGCAAGCATAGCCTGACGTTGCGCTGTTGCACGGCGCACCGCCACCCGCCTGTTCGTTTTGATCGCGACTTTCAACCCGTGCATTTTAAATTGAATCAGATCATATCGTCTCCTCCGGTAGGTGCTGGTCATCTTGCTCCATGCGTATCCGTAAAGCCGTTACGCATCCGTTTACTTCCCGCTTAATCAAGGAGTCATTGGCTATGCAAGTCGAATCGATTTCACAGTTCACAAAGCGGTCAAAACCGCGGCTGGCAGGTTTACTGCTCGCCGGAATTTTTTGTATCAGCGCCACCCCGGCCTTCGCCGAAGATTCGAATTTCGGCCAGCATCAGAGCGCGCTGGCGGCCGGCGAAAGCATACCGACCGGTGTGGAGATCACGCCGAAAGCGGCAGCGGGCGCGATCTTCGAAGCGCTCAATCCGGATCTGCCCACGCGACCCGATTTCTTGGCCGGCCAGGCGGTGACTACGGCAGCCAGCCCCGACGGCAAAACGCTGCTGATTCTGACCAGCGGCTATAACCGCAACAACGGCCCCGACGGCAAGCGGGTTTCCGGAGAATCGAACGAGTACGTATTCATCTACGATATTTCCGGCAAGACGCCGGTCAAGCGCCAGGTCCTCCAGGTGCCCAACACGTTTTCCGGCATGGCGTGGAATCCCAGCGGGAAAGAGTTTTATGTTTCCGGCGGGCCCGATGACAACCTGCGCATTTATCTCGGGCAGGGCGGCGCATGGACGGAAGCGGCTGCGATCGCGCTCGGTCATGCCAAGCCCGGGCCCGGAGACCTCGGTGGCTTGTCGGATAACAACAAGCCGATCGCTGCCGGCGTGCGGTCAACGCAGCCGGAACGCGCCTGGTCGTCGCCAATCACGAGAACGACAGCATCAGCGTCATCGATCTCGTCAAGCGCGTAAAAATCGGTGAACTCGATTTGCGCTCCGGCAAGATCAACGCGGCTGACGTGGGCAAACCGGGCGGCGCTTATCCGTTCTGGGTCGCAATCAAAGGCGACGGCAAGGTCTATGTGACGAGCCAGCGCGATCGCGAAGTCGTGGTGGTCGACATCAGCGGCGAAAAGCCGGTGTTTCAAAAGCGCATCGCGGTTGGCGGCCAACCGAACAAGATGCTGCTGAATGCCGGGCAGAACCTGCTGTTCGTGGCCAACGGCAACAGCGATACGGTTTCCGCCATCGACACCGAGTCGGACCAGGTCATCGAGGAATTCGCTACCACGGCGCCGCGCGCGGTTTACCGCAACCGCGACAAGCTCAAGGGCAGCAATCCGAACAGCCTGGCGTTGACGCCCGATGAAAAGTTTTTGCTGGTGACCAACGGCGGCACCAATTCGGTCGCGGTTATCAAGCTCGATCGCAAACTGCGCAAAGCCGAAGCTGCCAAAGAGGACGATGACGACGAAGGCTACGAGGACGATGACGACGGGAAAGACGGCAAAAAACAGGGCGCGAGTCATAAGCCGCGAGCCAAGAGCCGCGTCATCGGGCTGATCCCGACCGGCCGTTATCCGAATTCGGTCAGCGTCAGCAAGAACGGTGAATGGCTGTACGTCGTCAACGGCAAGAGCAACGCCGGCCCGAATCCGGGCGCATGCCTCGATAACAATTCGATCGCCCCCGGCTCGACGGACAAGTGCAGAGCCAGCAACGATTACGTATGGCAATTGACCAAAGCCGGATTCCTCGCCATGCCGATGCCGACTGGCAACGAACTTGCGCGGCTCACCTGGCAGGTGGCAAAGAACAATCGTTTCCCGAAGACGGTGGAACACGATCAAAGCGCAAAAAAAATGGAATTCCTGCATGACAAGATCAAACATGTGATTTACGTCATCAAGGAAAACCGCACCTACGATCAGATCCTCGGCGATCTCGAGAAGGGCAATGGCGATCCGGGCCTGACCGTTTTCCCCGAACCGATCTCGCCCAATCACCATGCGTTGGCGCGCAACTTCGTAACGCTCGACAACTTCTTCGACAGCGGTGAAGTCAGCGGCGATGGCTGGAACTGGACGACCGCGGCGCGCACCACCGACTACACCGAGAAAACCGTGCCGTCTTCCTATGGCGGGCGCCGCAGCTTTACTTACGATTGGGAAGGCGACAACCGCGGCGTCAACGTGGATTTGTCCACGGTTGCCGAACGCAAGGCGGTCAACCCCAAGCTTCCCGACGACCCCGATCTGCTGCCGGGCAACGCTGACGTTGCCGCGCCCGACATCGAAGGCGAAGCGGGCGCGGGCTACCTGTGGGATGGCGCGTTGCGCGCCGGGCTCACGATCCGCAATTACGGCCTCTTCGGCGACAACATCAACGAGGTAACGCCGACGCCGTTCGCCGACGGTGTCAAGCAGATTGTCCCGACCAAAGCGGCGTTGCGCGACAACACCGATCTGTTCTTCCGCGGCTACGATCAGGATAACGCCGACTTCTATCTGTTCAAGGAATGGGAGCGTGAATTCGATCAGCACGTCAAGGAAGGCAAGCTGCCGAATCTGTCGTTCGTACGCTTCCCGCACGATCATTTCGTGCAATTTCAAGACCGCCAAGTTCGGCGTGAATACGCCGGATACGCAAATGGCCGACAACGATTACGCGACCGCGTTGCTGGTCGAAAAAATCGCGAAGAGCCCGTTCAAGGACAACACGCTGATTTTCATCATCGAGGACGACGCGCAGAACGGTCCTGATCACGTCGATGCGCATCGCAGCATCGCGTATGTGGTCGGCCCGTATGTTAAGCAGAAGGCGTTGATCTCGAAGCGTTACACCACAGTCAGCATGGTGCGGACCATAGAAGACATCCTCGGCATCGAGCCTTTGGGAATCACCGATGGTCTGGCCGAGCCGATGAGCGACGTGTTCGAGTACCAGGCCAAGCCGTGGGACTACAAGGCTATCGTTCCCGAAGTGCTGCGTACTACCGAACTACCGTTGCCCGCGAAAACCGCGAAGAACCAGTTGCCGTCGAGCAAGCGTAGCGTCGCATTTGCGAAACCCAGAGGCGACGTGGCGTGGTGGGAAAACGCGATGGCCGGGCAGGATTTCTCGACAGAAGACAAGCTCGACGAGCCGCGCTTCAACCGCGCTCTGTGGCAGGGGCTCAAGAACGGTGCGCCCTATCCGACGGTACGTCACGGCAACGACATGCGAAAAGATCGCAAGGCATTGCTGCGCAGGGAGATGGTCGGACGCAATTGAACGAAGCTCGTCCGGCGTAAGCGCCGGGTGATCTGAAAGTCGCAAGGAGAGGCGCCACGAGCGCCTCTCCTTTTGCCCTGGCTTACATGAGACCTCTTTGCAAACACGTGCTGTCATTGCGAGTAGCGGTCTTATGCGACAAAGCAATTTTGATCAGGACTTGCATCGGCAGGACAAGCAAGTTCTAGGAGACACAATTCATGCAGAGTCGAAAGATAAAATTGCGCGGCCGCCTTCGGCCGTTGATTGCCGCAGCACTGGCAGCACATCCGGCAGTAAATTCAGCTTATGCCCAGAACGCCGAACTACGTCTGCCCGAAATCGGCGTTACCGCCACGCGCGCCGAACGCGAAGTGTTTAAAACGCCGCAAGCGATCAATGTGATTACAAATCGCGAGGTCATCGAAAGCAATGCGGCGGCGACGCCTGATATTTTGCAAGGCGAAGCCGGCATCCTGATCCAGAAATCCAACACCGGCGGCGGCTCGCCGTTCATCCGCGGCCTGACCGGTAAGCAGGTGTTGCTGCTGGTCGATGGCGTGCGCGTCAACAACTCCTATTTTCGTTTTGGTCCGCATCAATATCTGAATACCATAGATCCCAACGTCATCGAGCGCATCGAGGTCGTGCGCGGCCCATCGTCGGTGCTGTACGGGAGCGATGCGCTGGGCGGCGTCATCAACGTCATCACCAAACGCCCGGGTCTATCGGCCAGGGGCGCTGCGACCGGAGGATTGGTTGCGCTGCGCGGGGCGACCGCGGACGAATCGTTAGCCGGGCGCGCGCAAGTCGAATATTCGGGCGACAGGTTGGGCGCGATCGGCGGCGTCAGCCTCAAGCATTTCGGCAACCTTGATGGCGGCGGTGACATCGGCGAACAAGAGCCCACGGCCTATGACGAAGCCGACGGCGACTTCAAGCTGAATTATCGATTGTCCGGCAATCAGGAGATCGTATTTGCGCAGCAATACATGCGTCAATACGACGTGCCGAAAACCAATGAAGTCGTGCTCGGCAGCGCCGCAAAATTCGACTACGAACCGCAAATCCGCTCCCTGACTTATCTCGAATACCACGCGGCCAAGCTCGTCAATCCGCTGTTCGATACAGTCAAGTTCAACCTGTCGTACAACCGTTTAAAGGAAGGCGAGCGGATTATTCAGCGCGCGACGCCCAACATCGAAACGCGCGAGCTGACCGATGTCGAAACGCCCGGCGTCGTCGCCCAGTTCAACAAGGATATCGCGGCATCGCACCGGCTGACGTATGGCGTCGATTACTACTACGATCGCTTCGACACCAGCAAGACGCGTCTGAATCTGGCTGCGGGAACCGCAACACCTATCGCTCCGGGAACGCCGGACGGAGCAACGTATGACAGCCTCGGGATTTATCTGCAGGATGAAATCAGGCTCGGCAGCCGGGCTGACCTGATCGCCGGCGTGCGCTACTCGCAATTCGAGGCCGACGGCGCGATCCAGGATCAGCAACTGAACTTATCGAACAGCAAAACGACCGGCAGCCTGCTCGGGCTGTATCGCGTGACGGAAAACCTGAATTTGGTCGGCGGGATATCGCAGGGTTATCGCGCGCCGAATATAGAAGATTTTTTTGGCCGCGTCGATTTTGCCACCGAAATCCCCAACCTCAATCTGCAGCCCGAAACTTCGTTGAACCGCGAACTCGGGTTCAAATATTTGTCCGGTTCGATGTTTGGAGACGTGCGTTATTTCTATAGCACCTACGAAGATCTGATTGCGCGCGTGACCGTCGCACCCGGTGTTCGGCAGCGGCAGAATTTGCGCGAGGCGACAATACAAGGGATCGAAACCAGCATCAGTTACGCGTTGCGCGGTGGCTGGGGAATACGCGGCGCGCTCGCTTACACACGCGGCCGGGACGACGTCACCGGCAACCCACTGCAGCGCATCCCGCCGCTGAACGGCAGCGCACATCTGCGGTATGCGCCGAGCCAGGAAACGTGGGCCGAGCTGTACAGCCTGTTTGCGCGAAAGCAGGACAGGTTGTCGCCGGAAGACCTAACCGATCCGCGCATTCCAGAAGGCGGAACGCCGGGCTATGCGACCATCAATTTTTCTGTAGGCTATCGCCCCGCGGCAAATCAGGAACTGATCGGGACCGTCGAAAACATTGCGGACAAAAAATACAAGACGCACGGCTCGGGCGTATTCGCTCCCGGCATCAATCTGATCGTGAGCTACCTCGTACGTTTCTAGCCGGGCCGGCTTGCGCAATGCCGACGGCTTCCCTGCCGGTCGGAAAGCCGCGGCCGATCATCTTCCCTGCGCTCCTCCTTTCGTAACGTGTTTTTTCGATCAGCGATTTTCCATTCGAACGCGCCGCGCTGGCCGATTTATCAGCATTGCCGGAATGACATTTTTACAGCGCGTTTATGCCGGCGCATGGAACTCTCTATGCCCTTTTTAGACTGCAATGGCTAACTTGGGCGCACCACCAACCTCGGGGGAGTCATGGACCTGGTTTTTCTGGCGATGATGCTGATGTTTTTCGCGCTCATGCTCGCGTTCGTTCGCGGCTGCGCAAAGCTCGGAGAACGCAAGTGAGTTGGCTTTATACATTGAGCGCCGCAGTCGCGCTCGGCTTGCTGATTTACCTGATCTTCGCGATGGTGCGCGCCGAGGACTTGTGATGACAACTCAAGCCGTTCTGACGCTCACGCTGTTTCTGGTCGTACTCCTCGCGTTCGCCTATCCGCTCTCTTCTTATCTCACGCGCATCGCCGACCAGCAAAGGGCGTTGCCGGCGGAGGGATGGATTTACCGAATCGCCGGCGTCGATGCCCAATCCGACATGAACTGGAAGCAGTATGCGGTCGGGCTGCTCGTGTTCAACACGATCGGCGTCCTTTTCGTCTACGCGCTGCAGCGCTTGCAGCTTGGTCTGCCGTTGAATCGCAGTACATGGCGGCGGTCAGCCCCGATTCGTCTTTCAACACCGCGATCAGTTTCGTGAGCAATACCAATTGGCAGGGCTACGGCGGCGAATCGACGATGAGCTATCTGACGCAGATGCTCGGGCTGGCCGTTCAGAATTTTCTGTCGGCCGCGACCGGCATCGCGGTCGCGTTCGCCCTGATCCGGGGCTTCGCGCGGCGCTCGGCGCAAGGCATCGGCAATTTCTGGATCGACGTGACGCGGAGCACGCTGTACCTGCTGCTGCCGATTTCCATCATCATCGCGGTCGTCCTGATGAGTCAGGGCGTGCTTCAGAATTTCGATCCTTATCAGGAAGTCACGACGATCGAGCCGCTGAGCTACGAGCAGCCGAAACTCGGCGCCGACGGTCAGCCGCTGGTCGATGCGAAGGGCGAAAAGGTCATGGAGCCGGTCGCCAGCCAGACCCAGACGATCGCGATGGGACCGGTCGCGTCGCAGGAAGCGATCAAGATGCTCGGCACCAACGGCGGCGGTTTCTTCAACGCCAACTCCGCGCATCCGTTCGAAAATCCGACGCCGTTTTCGAATTTCATTGAAATGCTTGCGATTTTTTTGATTCCGG
>JACDAM010000133.1 GCA_013695435.1 Burkholderiales bacterium
GCGCGGCGCTGGCAAAGCGACGCTGAGCGAAGCACGTATCATCGGTCGATCGGCGCGTCGCTGATCTCTGCCGCGGCGTTACGAAAATATTGTCACCGTCTTAATCCGGATTCATTCGCACCGCGCCGATTCGTTTCGGCCGCACGCGTCCCGTTACGGCGACCGGGTTCGGTCAGGTTGGCGAGACTTCGCCATTGCTGCTCATCGCTTGAGCTTTACCACTCGCATTCGACAAACATTTCTCGACTGAAATGTTTTTGGGTTTCCTCTTCGATTCCGCGGCTTAGCCACAGCCCCCCGGGGGCGCGATGATACAAGGCTGTCTGAACAATCGTTTAGCATATCGCTTGCAACAATGTCCGTTACGCCGGCTTAGCGAGGGCGCTTCTAAACTTGAAACGGAGACTAGACATGTTGAAGAACAACACGCAGTTGATTATCGGCGCGGTCAGCATCGCTTTTGCATTGGGCCTGGCAACCAGCCGCGTTGGCAGTGTCACGTCGCTGGACGCCGCGATGGCGAAGAATACGATGGAGCCGGCCCAGCGCGTGGCGAGTCAGCAAGAGTTCGAATATTTCCCTGCCCAGTTCGTCAACAAGGGCAAAGAAATGGAGGTTCAGATACCCCAGTTTTGAAGTGACGCAAAGGACGCGGGCGGACGGGCCAATCAAGCCGGCCGACCCGCAGCCTGATCGGGCTAGCCCTAGATCGCTTTGACGATTTCCTCGACGATCTTCTTGGCGTCGCCGAACACCATCATCGTTTTATCCATATAGAATAAATCGTTGTCGAGCCCGGCATAACCGGTCGCCATCGAGCGTTTGTTGACCAGTATGGTGCGCGCCTTGTGCGCTTCCAGAATCGGCATGCCGAAAATCGCGCTGCCCGGCGTTTTCGCGGCCGGATTGACGACGTCGTTGGCGCCAAGCACAAAAGCGACATCGGTCGTGCTGAATTCGTTGTTTATTTCGTCCATTTCCAGCACCTGGTCGTACGGCACATCGGCCTCGGCTAGCAACACGTTCATATGGCCCGGCATGCGGCCTGCGACCGGATGGATCGCATAGCGCACTTTGACGCCTTTCTCGCTCAACTTTTCGACCATCTCCTTGACCGCGTGCTGGGCGCGCGCGACCGCCAAGCCGTAACCCGGAACGATGATCACCGATTCGGCATTCGATAGCAGAAAAGCGACGTCTTCGGCGCTTCCGGATTTCACGTTTTTCTGACCGCCCCCCGTAACCGCAGCGCCTTCGGCAGCGCCGAAGCCGCCGAGGATGACGCTGATGAACGAGCGGTTCATCGCCCGGCACATGATGTACGACAGGATCGCACCGCTAGATCCGACCAGCGAACCGGCGATGATCAGCATCGTATTGTTGAGCGAGAAACCGATGCCGGCCGCCGCCCAGCCCGAATAGGAATTCAGCATTGAAATCACGACCGGCATATCAGCGCCGCCGATTGGAATGATGATCAGCACGCCGAGCGCGAACGCAATGGCGGTCATGATCAAAAACGGCGCCCACTGCGCATCCGGACCAGCCAGGAAAAACAGCACGCCGAACACGATCATGACAATCGCGAGCAGCAGGTTGACCCAATGCTGCGCCGGAAACACGACCGGTGCGCTGGAAAAAAGCCGCGACCTCTTGCCGAGCCCAGCCAGTTTGCCGAACGCGATAATGCTGCCCGAAAAAGTGATGGCGCCGATGAAGGTGCCTATGAAAAGTTCGAGCTTGTTGCCGCGCGGCATCGGGTCGGGAATGCCGAACGCAGACGGATTGTTGACGATCGCAATCGCGATCAGCACGGCCGACATGCCGACCAGCGAATGGAAAGCGGCCACCAGCTCGGGCATCTGCGTCATTTCCACGCGTCGCGCAACCACCGCACCGATCGCGCCGCCGACGGCGAGGCCGAGTACGATAACGATCCAGTTGCGCGTGATCGCGAACGTCGTCACCACGGCGAGCACCATGCCAATGATGCCGAACAGGTTGCCGCGCCGCGCCGATTCCGGCGACGACAGCCCTTTCAGCGCAAAGATGAACAGCACCGAGGCGACAAGATAAGCGAGCGCAACCTGATTGGGAGTCATCATTTTTTCTCTAGCGCCTTGCCGCCTTTTGGCTCTTTTTTCCGAAACATTCCCAGCATCCGGTGCGTCACCAGAAACCCGCCGAAAACGTTGACCGAAGCCAGCGCCACGCCGAGAAATCCAAGGATAGCTGCGAGATCCAGGCCCGCCGATGATCCGGCGGCGAGCATGGCGCCGACCAAAATGATGCTTGAGATCGCGTTGGTAACCGACATCAAAGGCGTGTGCAGCGCCGGCGTGACGTTCCAGATCACGTGATAGCCGACGAAGACCGCCAGCACGAATACCGTTAGATTGATGATCAGCGGATCGATTGCGTTTGTCATATTTTCTCCTGTCCTATTTCGTGACCACTTCGCCGCCGATGCAGACCAGCGACCCGGCGATGATTTCGTCTCCGCGATTGATGTTTACCTGGCCGCTTTCGGCGTCGAGCAGCAGATTCAGGAAGGTCAACACGTTGCGCGCGTACAGGCCGCTCGCATCTGCCGCCACCAGCGCCGGCAGATTGGCGTGACCGACAATGGTCACCCCATGCCTGATAACCGTTTTGTCATATTCGGACAAGGGGCAATTGCCGCCCTGCTCGACGGCCATGTCGACGATTACCGAGCCCGGTTTCATCGCCGCGACAGTTGCTTCCGGAATCAATACCGGCGCCGGTTTGCCGGGAATCAGCGCGGTCGTGATCACGATATCGGCCTGTGCTGCGCGTTGATGCACGAGTTCGGATTGGCGTCGCTTGTAATCGTCCGACATTTCGCGCGCGTAGCCGCCGCTGGTTTCGGCAGCCGCTTTTTCCTCAGCGTTCATTGGCACTTCGACGAATTTCGCACCAAGGCTTTCGACCTGTTCCTTGACGTCGGGCCGCACGTCGAATGCCTCGATCATTGCTCCCAGGCGTTTCGCGGTCGCGATCGCCTGCAGGCCGGCGACACCGGCGCCGAGAACCAGCACGCGCGCCGCCTTCACCGTGCCGGCCGCGGTCATCAACATCGGAAAAAAACGCTGATATTTGTCGGCGGCGATCATCACCGCTTTGTAACCGGCGATGTTCGCCTGCGACGACAGCACGTCCATGCTTTGCGCGCGCGAAATGCGCGGCAGCCATTCGAGTGCGAACGCGGTAACGCCCTGCCGCGCCAAGGCGCCGATACGCTCGCTCTGGTGCGGCGCGAGGAGGCCGATCAGAATCTGATTGGGCCGCAGCATGGTTAGCTCGGCATCCTCGGGCGCGCGTACTTTCAGCACGATATCGGCTGCGCGATACAGATCGCCGGCATTCGCGGCGATGCTCGCGCCGGCGCCGGTATAATCAGCATCGTTTAAGCTCGCCGCAACCCCGGCGCCAGCCTGAACGACAACCCGATGTTTTGCGGCCACGAGCTTTTTGATCGTCTCGGGCGTGGCGGCAACACGATACTCACCGGCCTTCGTCTCTGCTGGAATGCCTATTTGCATGATATGCCCGACTGGAAGAAGTGCTGCTGGATTGTTATTGGTGCGGAACCGCATTATAAACGAGGTTGGCCGGCTTGGGCTGTCGACGGCTCGGCGCTGTGCGGACCTCTATGACGGGATCATGCTTCTGCCTCGGTCATGGCGCCGGCTGCTAGCGCCGAAGTGAATCGGACTTCGTCAGTGCCAGCACAGGAAAACCGCTCGCAGAACCGTCGCGCAAAACCGCCCGTGCTGATGCTGATGGGGCCGACGGCGAGCGGCAAAACAGCTGTCGCGCTGGTGCTCGCAAAACGCTTCCCGGTCGAAATCATCAGCGTCGATTCGGCAATGGTCTACCGCGGCATGGATATCGGCACGGCGAAGCCGGATGCGCAAACGCTGGCCGATGTGCCGCATCACCTGATCGACATCATCGCGCCGGACGAACGCTATTCGGCAGCGCAATTCTGCACCGATGCGCGGCGCTTGATCGCCGGCATTCGCGCGCGCGGCAACATTCCGTTACTGGCCGGCGGCACCATGCTGTACTTCAAGGCGCTGCGGCTGGGTCTGGCCGATCTGCCGTCAGCCGACACGCTGCTGCGCGAGCAGATTGAGCACCAGGCTGCGGCGCACGGCTGGCCCGCGCTGCACGCTCGACTCGCTGGAGTCGATCCGGTTTCGGCTGCGCGCATCGATCGAAACGATGCGCAGCGTATTCAGCGCGCACTGGAAATTGTGCATCTGACCGGAAAACCGCTGGCTGCGGCGTGGCAGCGTGAAGCCAGGCCCGATTACAACGCCGGCGATTGTGCTGACATCGATCCACCTTGCCGCGAGATCGCGGTCGCGCTGGCGCCTGACGATCGCAGCGAACTCCACAGACGCATCGCCGGGCGCTTCGATTCCATGTTGTCGCTTGGACTGATCGATGAGCTGCGCGGATTGCGCGCCCGCTATCCGCTGAATCCCGAGATGCCTTCGATGCGCTGCGTCGGGTATCGCCAGGGATGGCAATATTTGAATGGCGAATACGATTACGCAACCTTGCGTGAAAAAGGTATCGCGGCGACCCGGCAGCTCGCCAAGCGGCAGTTGACGTGGCTGCGCAGTACGCCCTTCGACCGCTGTTTCGATTGTCTGGCGCCCGATCTCGAGCGCCAGCTTATGGATTTTCTGGTAACGCGCATTTAAGCGCGACAACTATTGTTTGGGCGCAGGCTGCCAGAAGCGGTCGGCGGCGGCTTTCGAAGGCCAGTTATCCTTATCGAAGCCGGTGATTTTATCCAGCACTTTTTTGTCGATGTCGAGCACGAAAACTTCGCCGTCGGAGGTGCGGCGCAGCTGGCTCCACGGCACCGGGATCAGCTTTTCGCCGAGCCCGAGAAAGCCGCCGTGCGACATGACCGCATAGGCGACGGCGCCGGTGTTGGCATCGATCGCGATGTTTTCGATCGTGCCCAGTTCTTCGGCTTTGGTGTTACGCACGGGTGAGCCGATCAGCGTGCTCGCGCGGACAACGCCGGCGATTTCGGAAACCTGCTTTGCGCCCTCGACGCGTTCGATTTTCTGCACTTTTTCTTGCGCGCTGCGGTTCGCGTCGCGCTGCTCCTGGAGCATGTTTTTCATGTTGTCGGCGAGCTGTTCGCACATGTCATTGCGGCCGTTGTGCATCAGCAAGCCGGCCGCCTCGCGCAATTGCTTGAGTTGAAGTTGCTGCGCCTCGGGCGTTGCGACCTCGGTGCTCAGCTTGTCGACATCGGCCAACTTTTCCTTGCAGTCCGCAGCGATAGCCGGAACGCAAGGCAGCATCCACGCGGCCAGCAGCAGACTTGCAAGGGCAATATGCTTCCGGTGATTCATGGTCTGTCTCCCTTTCGATTCAGGATATGTGAGCGTACCGCAAACCCATGCCGGGGGCACCCATCGATGCCAAAAAAAGCATCAAACGAGCGCAAGCGATCGTCTGCCGCTTTTCCATCGCCTGAACTCAGGCGACGATAACGGTGCGCGGCCTGCCCATCGCGCCGCCGATCGCAGCTGCGATTGCACCGAGCAGCAACGCGAAGAAACCCCAAAGCGCGCCTTTGGAAACGGCATCGGCGGTCTGGTCGGCGACTGCGCGCGCGTCCTGCTTGACGTCGCTCTTGACGTCCTGCATCTTCGCTTGCGCTTGCTGGTAGGTTTGTTGCCAGTTGTCGACGGTTTTTGCCGCCTCCTCCTGCGACATGCCGCGCGCAACCAGCACATTGACGACGGCTTCACGGTCGGCCGCGGAGGCTACAGATTTGCCCTGGCGCATCAGTTTTGCAAGCAATCCATCGAGTTCTTGGTCGGCTGCCATCGGCTTTTGCGCCGCATCTTGTGCCGCACTCCCGGCACGGCCCGCCGCCGCCCGGGCATTTTGTTCGATCGCTTCCGGCTGCAGCTCGGGCTTACCGGTCTGGCTCAGCAACTGGCGTGCTTCGCGCTTGATGTCGTCCAGCGAAATGCCGGATTCGGCAAGCTTGTTCTGCGCCGCATCCGCGACTTCCGGTGCGGCCGCAACGACGCCTTGCGCGGCAGTCGAAGCTACACCGCCGACCAGGTTGAACGCGCCGCCCAACACCGATCCGACCGCGGTTCCGAGCAGATACAGAATTATCAGCGTCGAT
>JACDAM010000134.1 GCA_013695435.1 Burkholderiales bacterium
GTCCCGGAACCGGCGCCAACCTGATTCATTATCGAGGCCGCGAAACAGACTGGATCGGAATCGAACCGAATCCATACATGCACGCTTATCTCAAAAAAGAGGCAGAAAAACTCGGCATAGCGGTCGATCTGCGCGGCGGAGTTGGCGAGCGGCTGGAGATCGAAGACAACAGTATCGATGCTGTGGTCGCGACTTTAGTGCTCTGTTCGGTAAATAATCTTGCCGACGTATTGCGGGAGATTTTGCGGGTGCTGAAACCCGGCGGGCAGTTCTTCTTCATGGAGCATGTCGCGGCCCCGCGCGGCACATGGCTGCGGCGAATCCAGCAATGGATACGGCCGATCTGGAAGCCGCTGCTCGACGGCTGCCGGCCCGATCAGGAGACATGGATTGCACTGGAGCAGGCGGGATTTGCAACGGTCACTTACGATCGTTTTACCGGGCCGATTCCGATCGCAAGCCCGCACATCATCGGTGTCGCAGTGAAGAAGTCGTGCAGACCATAGATTGGCGGGGGCGAAGGCGGAATTTGGGCACGGCATGGCATAACCGGATCATGATTAAGGAGCCAGGCTCGATATAACCCTCTGGCGGATGTTACGTGTCGCGTGCCCTGCCGCCATGGTCGATGACCCCGCACATTACCGCTGAACCAGCTACCGGGCTAACGCCCTGAACCAGCATCAGCCTTTGGGAAACAACCGTTCTATGCCAAGCTCGAGAAACTAACCGGCGAACGGCGCGAAGCGAAACCAAGAGGCAGGCCGAGGCTGCCACGAGACGCCCATCCCGATGCGACCCACCGTCAAGGAAAGTTGGAGGTATGAGATGCGATGGTGGAATAATTCGACCCGGGGCTCTTTGAATCGCCTGTATTTCTCCATCCTGCCGGGTTGTGCGGCGAGTGCGCTCAATTCGCCATCCAAAGACCTTACCCCGGAGCGCCGTAACGGTACCGTCAGGGCGGGTTTGCACATTGCGAAATAGCGGCCGAAAATCAGCGCCCATACCGGCTCGGTTCCCGAAGCCGGTCACGCAGCGTGTTGCTGCCGCATCCGGACGTATGTAATCTTGTCGTAACAACCATCCCGCGTGCGCGTGAAAGGAGGCTGTATGTCCAGCGTTCCCATTGGCGAAAAAAGTCAGTCCGGCGCGCCGGCAGAACCGGCCCCTGAAACGTGTGATGGGGCCATGGTTGTTGCTGCTGTTCATCGTCGGCGACATTCTCGGCACTGGCATCTACGCGCTCACGGGCCAGGTTGCCAAGCAGGTCGGTGGAGTTGTATGGCTGCCGTTTCTGGTGGCTTTCATCGTGGCCGTCATCACCGCCTTCAGCTATCTGGAACAGGTGACGAAGTATCCCAGGGCCGCAGGCGCCGCTCTTTACACGCACAAGGCATTCGGCATTCACTTCGTGACGTTCATCGTCGCTTTCGCCGTGATGTGTTCGGGCATTACCTCCGCATCGACAGCCTCGCGAGCGTTCGCCGCCAACCTGTCGAATGCCTTCGGGCTTGACCTCGCGGGCGGAATCGGCATCACGCTGGTCGGGCTGGCATTCATGGCGCTGGTTGCGGCGATCAACTTTCGCGGCGTCGGCGAGAGCGTGAAGTTCAATGTCGTGCTGACTTGCGTCGAACTGACCGGTCTTCTGATTATCATCTTCATCGGTCTGTGGGCGATCGGGCACGGTGAAGGCGACGTATCGCGCGTCATGGAGTTCAAAACATCGGCCGATGGCAGTAACCTGTCCCGCAAATAAGTTGCCTAAATCGCCGTTCGCCCTAGGCCTGTCGAAGGGCCCCCTGCCATCGTTCATGGTTCGACGAGCTCACCACGAACGGTGCGAAAATAAACAAGTTATTTGCGGGACGCAATATTAGACCAAGCGCTTCGTGTATTACGTCGACCAGAATATCTTTCCGTAATCGCATGGCACTCAGCGACGAGGCAGCGAAATCCGAACGCATTGAGCGCGTGCTTAGGCTTGTGCACGAGCGCTTGCCTGCCGAACACGTAAGTCTGACCGAAATCTTTGTGCGCGATTACTTCAGCCAGGTCGATGCCGAAGACCTGGGCGAGCGCGAGGTCTTCGATCTTTACGGCGCGGCGCTTTCCCACCTCAACTTTGCACGCCGCTTCCAATCGGGTGCGCCCAAGTTGCGCGTTTACAACCCGCGACTCGAAGAACACGGCTGGCAATCGGCTCACACCATCGTCGAAATGGTCAACGACGACATGCCGTTTCTGGTCGATTCGATCACCATGGAAGTGAACCGCCAGGGCCTCACCCTGCATCTCATCATTCATCCGGTAATGGAGGTAAAACGCGACGTCGGGGGGGCGCTTGTCGAGCTCAAGCCGAAGGCCGGCGGCCGCCACGAATCGTTGATCCACGTCGAAGTCGACCGGCGCAGCGATCCCGTTCTACTCGGCGAGTTGCAAGCGGGAATTCAGCGCATCCTCGATGACGTGCGTGCGACAGTCGCCGACTGGCAAGCGATGCGTGCGCGCCTCGACGATATCATCGCCACCCTCGCGTCCTCTCCGCCTCCCCTCGATCAAGCAGATATCGCCGAGGACACCGCCTTCCTGCGGTGGATCGCGGACAGCCACTTCACTTTCATCGGCTACCGCGAGTACGACCTGATGGTGCGCGAAGGCGACGATGCGCTGCGCATCGTCGCCGGGTCGGGGCTCGGCATTCTGCGTGAGACGGGAGAACGCAGTGAGTCGGCGAGCTTCGCGGCGCTGCCCGCGAACGCTCGCGCGCAGGCGCGGGCGCTGGAGCTTCTGATCGTGACCAAGGCGAATTCCCGCTCCCCCGTGCATCGCCCCGGTTATCTCGATTACATCGGCGTCAAGCGCTTCGATGAATCCGGCAACGTGGTGGGCGAACAACGCTTTCTCGGGCTCTACACATCAACCGCATACAATGCCCGCCCTGCCGACATTCCGTGGTTGAGGCGCAAAGTCGCCATCGTCATCGAGCGCGCCGGTTTTCGGCCCGGCAGCCATGCCGCGAAGACGCTCCTGACCATCCTCGAGCAGTACCCGCGCGATGAGTTGTTCCAGATTTCGGCCGAAGAATTGCTCAACACGGTCACCGGCATCCTGCGCCTGGGCAACCGCCAGCGCACCAGGCTTTTCGTCCGGCGCGATCCCTACGACCGCTTTTTGTCGTGCCTGATCTACGTTCCGCGCGAGAACTACAACACTGAACTGCGCCAGCGCATGCAGGAGTCGCTGATGCGCGCATTCAACGGCGTCAGCTCCGAATTCACCGTACAGCTTTCCGAATCCGCACTGGCGCGCATCCTCATGGTGATCCGCACCCGTCCCGGCGGCGTGCCCGATTATGACGTGCGCGCCCTCGAAGCCAGGCTGGCGCGAGCGGCGCGGCGCTGGCGCGACGACCTCCATCAGGCGCTCGCCGAGCACGGTGGTGAAGAACAGGCCAACCGTTTCGCGCAGCGCTATCGCTACGCTTTTCCCGCCGGCTATGTAGAGGACTATTCGGCGCGCAACGCGGTGCTGGATATTGCGTTGATGGAATCGCTCGACGGCGACGATCTGGCGATGAATCTCTACGCGCCGCTGGAAGCTCCGGCCGGCTCGCTGCGTTTCAAGATTTTCCATGCCGGCGCGCCGGTCACGCTTTCCAGGAGCATGCCGATGCTCGAGCACCTCGGTGTCACCGTGCTCGAAGAACGGCCCTACCAGATCGAGCCCGAAGGCGCGGCGCCGATTTGGATCCACGATTTCGGCATGACTTACTCCGGCGAATTCGAAATCCATGCGGTGCGCGATCTGTTCCACGACGCTTTCGCACGCGTGTGGTCCGGCGAGATCGAGAACGATGACTTCAATAAGCTGGTGCTGCGCGCACGGCTTGCCGCCGCCGACATTACCGTGCTGCGCGCCTATTGCAAGTATCTGCGCCAGGCGCGGTTTACTTTCAGGCAGGCGTACATGGAACAGGCGCTTGCAGCACACCCCGCGATCGCGCGAGCACTCATCGAACTGTTCCATCTGCGCTTCGATCCCACGCGCGACGGCAATGGCGAAATCGAGTTGGTAAAAGCGATCAACGCGTCGCTCGAAAAAGTCGAGAACCTGGACGAAGACCGTATCCTGCGCCAGTTCCTGGCGGTCATTCTCGCCACCATCCGCACCAATTATTTTCAACGCGGCGGCGACGGCAAGCCCAAAGCGTACCTTTCGTTCAAACTCGATTCAGCCAGGGTGCCCGGCCTTCCCGAGCCGAAGCCCATGTTCGAAATCTTCGTGTATTCACCGCGCGTCGAGGCCGTGCACTTGCGCGGCGGCAAGGTCGCGCGCGGCGGTCTGCGCTGGTCGGAGCGCATGGAGGATTTTCGCACCGAAGTGCTGGGACTGGTCAAGGCGCAACGGGTGAAGAATGCGGTGATCGTGCCGGTCGGATCGAAAGGCGGCTTCGTCGTGAAGAATCCGCCGCCCGCCACCGACCGCGAGGCCTTCCTCAAGGAAGGTATCGCCTGCTACCAGACATTTTTGCGCGGCATGCTCGACATCACGGATAACCTGCTCGCCGGCTCAGTCGTTCCACCGCGTTCGGTGAAGCGCCTCGATGGCGACGATCCTTATCTTGTCGTGGCGGCCGACAAGGGGACCGCGACATTTTCCGATATCGCCAACGCCATCGCCGCAGACTACGGTTACTGGCTAGGCGATGCCTTTGCGTCGGGCGGCTCGGCCGGCTACGACCACAAGAAAATGGGTATCACCGCGCGCGGCGCGTGGGAGTCGGTCAAGCGCCACTTCCGCGAATTGGGCGTGAACACGCAGGAACAGGACTTCACGGTAGTAGGCATCGGCGACATGTCGGGTGACGTGTTCGGCAACGGCATGCTGCTATCTGAACATATCAAGCTCGTCGCCGCATTCGATCATCGCCAAATTTTCCTCGATCCCGATCCAGACCCGCGGGCGAGCTTTGCCGAACGCAACCGCATGTTCGCGCTGCCGCGTTCGTCGTGGGCGGACTACGACGCGAAGCTGATATCCTCAGGCGGCGGCGTTTATACGCGCAGCGCGAAATCGATCGCACTTTCGCCCGAGGTCAAGCAAGCGCTCGCCATTGCGGCCGATGCGCTTGATCCGAACGACCTGATCAACGCGCTTTTGAAAGCGCCCGTCGACCTTCTCTACAACGGCGGCATCGGCACCTACGTGAAGGCGAGCACGCAGACCCACGCCGAGGTCGGCGACCGCGCCAACGACGCGATTCGCGTCGACGGCAACGAACTGCGCTGCCGCGTGGCCGCCGAAGGTGGCAACCTCGGGTTCACCCAGCTCGGCCGCATCGAATACGCTTTGCGCGGCGGCAAGATCAATACCGACGCGATCGATAATTCAGGCGGCGTCGATTGTTCCGATCACGAAGTCAACATCAAAATCCTGCTGAATGACGTGGTGACAGAGGGTGAGTTGACCATCAGGCAGCGTGACCACCTGCTGGCTGAGATGACCGAGGAAGTAGGACAACTCGTGCTGCGCGATAACTATTTCCAGGCCCAATCGTTGAGCGTGAGCGGTGCGCACGGCGCGGCGCTGCTCGATGCCCAGCAACGCTTCATCCGCGCGCTCGAACGCAAGGGCAAGCTCAATCGCGAGCTCGAGTTTCTGCCATCGGACGAAGTCATCGCCGAGCGCAAGGCGGCGAAGATGGGCCTGACCTCACCCGAGCGCGCGGTTTTGCTCGCCTATGCAAAACTGACTTTGTCCGACGAGCTGATCGCATCCTCGTTGCCGGAAGACCCGTATTTCGCCGGCGCGCTCGAACGTTATTTTCCTGCCCCCTTGCGCAGCCGCTATCGCGATCACATCGCGCGCCATCCGCTGCGCCGCGAGATCATCTGCACCCACGTCACCAACAGCATGATCAACCGCGTCGGCGGCACTTTCGTGCACTGGGTGCGGGAGGAAACCGGCGCGCGGCCCGACGAGGTGGTGCGCGCGTACCTGTTGACTCGCGAGGTGTTCGATCTGGTAAGCCTGTGGAAGTCAGTGGAAGCGCTCGACAACCAGGTTGCCGACGCGACGCAGACAGCGATGCTGACGAATGGCGAGCGTCTGGCGAGCCGCGGCACCCGCTGGTTCCTGCGCAATACGCAGTATCAGAATGATATCGAGCGCGGCCTCAGTCACTTCGCCCCGGGGGTCGCGGCGATCGCCGGCTCGCTGGACACGCTGCTGGCGCAGGACGATGCGCAGCTTACACAGCAAGCCCAGGCACGCCTCACCAGTGCGCGAGTTCCGCCCGAGTTGGCAAAGCGGGTCGCGGGTCTGGACGCGTTGATCGCGGCGCTCGATATCGTCGAAGTCGCGAGCGGTAGCGATATGAGTATCGAGTCGGTCGCTCGCATCTACTTTGCGTTGTCGGGCCGCCTGCAGTTTGGCTGGCTGCGTGGCCACATCGCGCTCCTGCCCGCTGACAGTCATTGGCAGACCCTGGCCAAAGCCGCGCTTCGCGACGATCTCGCTAACGTTCAGCGCAAGCTCACGTGCGCCGTCGTCGAGCAGCATGCGACGATCGAAGGCGCCGATGCTCTGATCAAGGCTTGGGAAAATCGAAGCGGCGGCGCGCTCGAACGTTCGCGTCAAGTAATCACCGACCTTCAGTCCGGCGGCGCGCCGGATCTCGCCATGCTCTCTGTCGCGCTGCGCGAGCTGCGCGCTTTGACATAGACTGCGGCTCTTGATCGGATCCTTTACTTTATCATTGACCGCATCGACTACATTAGTCATCAGACGTTTTGACGCTATAGCGGTTAGCCGCTATGATGCCAACTTCTTGAGGTAAAACCATCATGAGCGAAGAGACTTCAAAACGCGCCACCGTATACTTTGAGCCGGCGCTGCACCAGGCCATTCGCTTGAAGGCAGCGCATACACACAGAACCGTATCGGACATAGTCAACGATGCGGTGCGGTTAGCGCTGCGTGAGGACCAGGAGGATCTTGCGGCATTCGAGGATCGTGTTGCTGAACCCGTGATCTCCTATGAAGCGCTGCTCAAGGACTTGAAGGCGCATGGCAAGCTATGAGCTCGTATTCAAGAAGTCCGTAGCCAAAGACCTTCGAGCCTTCCCCAGGCAAGACGTCAAGCGGATCATGCAGCGCATTCGGTCGCTTGCAGACGATCCGCGACCCCCAGGTTGCGAAAAGCTGTCGAGCCAGGAGCGATATCGGGTCAGGCAGGGAATCTATCGAATCATTCATGAAATCAAAGAAGACAGGCTCATTGTGTTAGTCGTCAAGATTGGCCATCGACGTGACGCCTATCGAAGCAGCTAACATGAGTCGTAGCCGCGATTCGCGCTTCATGGCCGCGGCTTAGCAAGCGTAGCCGGATGTGACGGAGTGGAATCGGGATATATATCCGGATTATGCTTCGCTGCATCCGGGCTGCTTACTGATCGGCGCCGGGCGTCTTTTTGGACCGGGCGCATTTAGCCGCCAGTGTCTTAGCGAACGAGCGCTGTATATAATCTATTCGCCGCCGCGGCGGCTTCCATAATTCCAATCAGACACAAAGGAGAACCCACGAAAATCGGAAAGATTGTCAGCACGGTCGTACTGGCCAGCGCGCTCGCATCGGGGTTCGTGTTTGCTCAGCGCAGTCCGGTACTGCCGCCGAGGCCAAGGCCATGCTGGAGAAGGCAGTAGCCGAGGTGAAAAAGGACAAGGGCGCGGCGCTGGCCAAATTCAACAAGGGCGAAGGCGGCTTCAAGGATCGCGATCTGTATCCGTTTTGCGGCGGGGCGGACGGCAACTTCACCGCGCATCCGGCGCTTCAGGGCAAGAGCTTGAAGGAGCTGAAGGACAAAGCGGGCAAGGCGCTCGGCGAAGAGTTTTACAAGATCGCCAAGGAAGGTCAAATCAGCGAAGTCAACTACATGTGGCCACGGCCCGGCACCGAGCAGCCGGTGCAGAAGGTTACCTACGTTACCAAGATCGGCGACCAGGTTTGTGCGGTCGGCTACTACAAGTAGCAGTCGCGCGGCCTGACTTTTCGAGCAGCCGCCTACGACGAGTGGGCGCTGCTCACGACGATCCATAGTACCGCCAAAAATAATACGCGCTCAAAACCAGACCGACGGCAATCACGATTCGGCGCAGCCAAACTTCAGAGAGACGTCGCGCCAGGCGAGCGCCGGCTAAACCACCAGCGACCGCGCCGACGAAAGCGATCAGTGTGTGCGGCCATGAGACGACGCCGAGTACGGCAAATACGATCACCGCGACGCTGTTGATTACCGCTCCCAGCAGATTCTTCAGCGCATTATTTAGCTGCATGTCGTGCACGCCGAGCATCGACAAGCTCGCCATCAGCATGACGCCAAGCCCTGCGCCGAAAAATCCGCCGTAGATCGCAACGACCCATTCGAGGCAGCGCGAAGCGAAGCTCGTATGCGGCGTATCGGTGACCGGCCGCTCGACGAACGCCGATATCCGCCGCCCGAACGCGAACAGCAGCGTCGCGAATAAAAGCAGAAGCGGGATCAGGCGGGCAAAGACTTGATTGGCGATCACGCCGGCGAGAACGGCGCCCACTGCCCCGCCAAGAAACGCGATACACAGCGATCCGCGAATATTGCCCATGCGGCCTCTTAGCTCGGCTCGATAACCGATAGCGGCGAATGCATGCCCGGGCCAGACCGCGACGGAATTCGAGGCGTTGGCGAAAACCGGCGGCAAGCCTGCAGCGAGGAAGGCGGGAAAGGTGAAGAAGGTGCCGCCGCCGGCCACCGCATTGCAGCCGCCAGCGATGAAGCCGGTGATCAACAGCAGTAGAGCGATTGAGAGGTCAGGCACGGCGGATCGGTGCAGGGTTTCTGTCGAATCCGCATCATATAAGCGAAACAACAGGGCCGGATCAGCGGAGCGCAACTCGTCCGCCGTAATTCGCGCTACGCTTGCAAGCGTTCTTCACTTCCCCTTATCCTCGCCAATGCAAATCTCTTACTCTCTGCTCGCGATCACCATAGGCGCCGGCGTCGCCGTGCAGGCCGGGCTCAACGCGCAGCTCCGCAATTACGTCGGGCATCCGATGTTCGCAGCGCTGGTGAATTTCCTCGTTGGAACGCTGTGCCTGATCGGATTGCTGCTTATCTTGCGTGTGCCGTGGCCGGCCATGTACGCGATGAAGCAGGCGCCAATGTGGCTGTGGCTGGGTGGGATGCTGGGCGCGCTTTACGTCGCCTCGGCAGTGCTGATTGCGCCGAAACTCGGCGCGGGCGTGATGTTCGCGCTGCTGATCGCGGGCCAGGTCGCCATGTCGCTGATCCTCGATCATTACGGCTGGGTAGGCTTTCCGCGACATCCGCTCGGCTTGTGGCGTATGATCGGTGGCGCGCTGCTTATTATTGGCGTGGTGCTCGTCGTGCAGAATTGACGCGGCGTTGTGCGCGGGAGAGCGAATGAACCCGATCAAGCCGCGCGCGATGCTCGTTTCCGCTCGTGTTCCACCAGATAGCGTTTACGAATCCGTATTGTCTGCGGCGTAATTTCCACCAGTTCGTCATCGGTAATAAATTCGATCGCCGATTCCAGGGTCAGTTGAATCGGCGGCGTCAGGGTGACGGCTTCGTCGGTGCCGGATGCACGGACGTTGGTGAGCTGTTTGCCCTTGATCGGGTTGACGACGAGATCGTTGTCGCGAGTGTGAATGCCGATCACCATGCCTTCATACAACTTGTCGCCGGGGCTGACGAACATGCGGCCGCGCTCCTGCAATTTCCAGAGCGCATAAGCGACGGCGTCGCCCTGCTCGGCTGAGATCAGCACGCCGTTGTGGCGCGCGGCCATATCGGCTTTCATCGGCGCGTAGCCGTCGAACACGTGGCTCTTGAGGCCGGTGCCGCGCGTCATGGTCAGGAAGTCGGATTGGAATCCGATCAATCCGCGTGCCGGAATGCGGTAATCGAGACGCACACGGCCGCGTGCATCCGATTGCATATCCTGCAGATCGCCGCGGCGTGCGCCGAGCGCTTCCATGACCGCGCCCTGATTGGCCTCTTCGACATCGACCGTGAGCATTTCATACGGCTCGCATTTGACGCCGTCGATATCGCGCACGATCACGCGCGGCTTCGAGACCGCGAGTTCATAGCCTTCACGACGCATGTTTTCGAGCAATATGGTCAGATGCAACTCACCGCGCCCTGAGACTAAAAAGATGTCGGTGTCTTCGGTTGTTTCGAGCCGCATCGCGACGTTGACCAACAATTCCTTTTCGAGCCGTTCACGCAGCTGGCGGCTGGTGACGAACTTGCCTTCACGGGCCGCGAACGGTGACGTATTGACCTGAAAATTCATGGTCAAAGTCGGCTCGTCGACGGCGAGTATTGGCAGGGCTTCGGGGCGCGCCGGGTCGGCGAGGGTGATGCCGATACCGAGTTCATCGATGCCGTTGATTAATACGATTTCTCCCGCCCGCGCTTCTTCGAGCGGCACGCGGTTCAGGCCCTGAAAACCGAAAATCTGGTTGACGCGCGCTTTTTTCGGCGTGTTTTTCCCATCGACCAGCATCACATCCTGCGCAGCCTTCAGCGTGCCGCGCGCGATGCGGCCGATGCCGATGCGTCCGACGAAGCTCGAATAATCGAGCGCGCTGATTTGCAACTGCAAGGGCTCATCGGGATTGCCGCGCGGCGACGGGACATGTTTCAGGATGGCATCGAACAGCGGGCGCATGTCGTTGCTTTCGGTTTTCAGATCCGGAGTCGCATAGCCGAGCAGGGCCGACGCATAGATCACCGGAAAATCGAGCTGCTCTTCCGAGGCGTCGAGCTTGTGAAACAGCTCGAACGTGTGGTCGACAACCCATGTCGGACGTGCGCCCGGACGGTCGATCTTGTTGACGACGACGATAGGCTTCAAGCCTTGCGCCAGCGCCTTGCGCGTGACGAAGCGCGTCTGCGGCATCGGGCCATCGACCGCATCGACCAGCAGCAGCACGCCATCGACCATCGACAGCACGCGCTCGACTTCGCCGCCGAAATCGGCGTGGCCGGGCGTATCGACGATATTGATATGCGTGCCCTGGTAATCGACCGCGGTATTCTTGGCGAGGATGGTGATGCCGCGCTCGCGTTCGAGATCGTTCGAATCCATCACGCGCTCGGCGATATGCTGATGCGCGGCAAACGCGCCGGCCTGGTGCAGCAGCTTATCGACCAGCGTGGTTTTGCCGTGATCGACGTGGGCGATGATGGCGATGTTGCGAAGAGGACGTCCCGTTACGGGCGAGTGCGGCATGGTATTCCAACGTGAGGGCTGCGAAGGGGCGGGATTCTAACACATAGGGGTTTCGTTCTTGCCGCAACTGCGTATAATCGCGGCTCCGGCCTCCTTGGCCGGTCGCTGTCTGACCCTTCTTCGAATAAAGCGCTGGCGCATACAAGCACACCTGCTTACCACCGCCGCTTATTTCTGTTCCGGCAAATCTACGGAAACGCTGGGTGAGAGTAACAGCCCAGTGTGCTGCCCACACTTCGAAAGTTTCGCATAGGCCGTCATCGCACGGGCGATGATCCAGTTATTCGCCGGATCAAATCCGCGCGAACGTAACCCCTTGGCGAAGCGATCTTGTGTCGGCGGCGCGATTTTTCGTGCCTTTTAGGGAACCTCATGTCATTCGAAAATCTGAATTTACATCCGCTGCTCGTCAAAGCAATTGCCGACAGCGGCTACACTGAATCAACCCCGATCCAGGCCGCCGCCATTCCGGAATTGCTGGCAGGAAGCGACGTCATGGCCTCGGCGCAAACCGGCAGCGGCAAAACCGCCGCGTTCATTCTGCCCGCGTTGCAGCGCTTGATCGAACCTTCCGTGCTGAAGACGCGCGGCCCGCGCATTCTGGTTTTGACGCCGACGCGTGAACTCGCGCTGCAAGTCACGGCCGCCGCAGACAAATACGGTAAGCACATGCAGCGGCTGCGTACCGTCAGCATCCTCGGCGGCATGCCTTATCCGCTGCAGAATAAACTGCTGTCGCAGCCGATCGACATTCTGGTCGCTACGCCGGGCCGGCTGATCGATCATATCGATCGCGGCCGTATCGATTTTTCGCGCCTGGAAATGCTGGTGCTTGACGAAGCCGACCGCATGCTCGACATGGGCTTCATCGAGGATGTCGAACGCATCGCCCTGGCGACGCCGGCGACGCGCCAGACCGTGCTGTTTTCGGCCACGCTCGAAGGCAGCATCGCCAAACTCGCGCGGCGTTTGTTGAAAGAGCCGAAGCTGATTCAGATCGCCGAACCCAAAGCGCGCCAGGAACATATCGAACAGCGCGTCCACCACGTCGACGATCTCGCGCACAAAAAGCGTTTGCTCAATCATCTGCTGCGCGACACCGAATTGAATCAGGCGATCGTGTTCATCGCCACCAAGCGCGACGCCGATACGCTCGCGGACGAGCTGTACGCGCAAGGCCACAGCGCGTCGGCGTTGCATGGCGATATGGGGCAACGCGACCGCATTCGCACACTGACGCGGCTGCGCACCGGTCAACTGCGCGTGCTGGTTGCAACCGACGTTGCTGCGCGCGGCATCGACGTACTCGGCATCACGCATGTAATCAACTACGATTTGCCGAAAATCGCCGAAGACTACGTGCATCGGATTGGCCGCACCGGTCGCGCCGGCGCTACCGGCATCGCGATTTCGTTTGCCGGCGGCAAGGACACGATGCAGTTGCGAAAGATCGAGCGCTTCACGGGCAAAAGCATGACGGCGCACGTCGTCGCCGGCTTCGAACCATCGCGTACCAGACACGCGCCGAAGGTCAGCTACAAGAGCGCCAGCGCCAACAACAATCGTGATGGCAACGCCACTGCGAACGATGCGCAGCGTCGCGGCGCTCCGTCGGGCAACCGCGTCTTCAAGGACGATCCCAAACCGGCTGCACGACCCTACGCGCGCGATGGTGTGAAGACGCGTTCCTGGAGCGATGGTCCGGAAAGAAGCTCGAGATCGGCGGCGCCCGGTGGTAGATCGAATCGCCCGCAAGCTGGGCGTTCTCCTGGTTCGAGGCGGCCGAGCCGTTTCACTTCCTGATCGGATTCAGGCGACTCGTTGTCCGGCACGCTGCGCACGCCGGCCCTTCCCAGCAAGTGGGTAGGGAGCAAATCGTCGAGCGCTTGGATCGGGCCCACCGGGCTAAGCGATCCTGCGCAACGTCGCCAATGGCGGCGCGTTCAGCGCCACGCGGGTTCCCAGCATACCTAGAGCCAGCACCCCAATCGCCCCGCAGACAATGCCGATCGGCCAGACCACAGGGCTACCGATGTAAGGCAGGTGCAACACGCGATCGGCCACCACGAAGGCCAATACGCTCGCGCCCGCGGCTGCGAGCAAGCCGGCCAACGCACCAATCGCGATAAACTCCGCGGCCTGCGCCTTTGCCAGCTGCCGCCGGCTGGCGCCCAAGGCGCGCATGATCGCGGCTTCGAACACGCGCTCGTCCTGCGTAGATGCGAGCGCCGCGAACAGCACGACGAGACCGGATGCGAGCGTGAACAGAAACACGAACTCGACCGCGCTCACCACCTGATCCATGATTTTTTGTACTTGCATGACGACCGCGGCGACATCGATGACCAGCATGTTCGGAAAAGACTTGACGAGATCGTTCAGCACACCGGCGCGTTCCGCCGGCAAATGAAAGCTGGTGACATAGCTGGCCGGATAATCGTCAAGCACGCCGGGCGCCGCGAGCACGAAAAAATTGACGCGGAACGAATCCCAATCGACCTTGCGCAGGCTGGCCACTCTGGCCTCCATGGTCTGGCCGGCGATATCGTAAGTCAGCGTATCGCCGAGCTTGATGTTCAAGGTTTCGGCGATCCCCTGCTCGACCGATAGCCATGCTTCGCCCTCACCACTTTCGAGTTCGTCCCACCATCGGCCCGCGATCAGCCGATTGTCGTCGGCCAGTTCCTGCCCCCACGACAGATTGAATTCGCGCTCGACCAAGCGCTTCGCTCTGTCGTCATCGATATAGGCTTCCGGCGAAATGGTGTTGCCGTTGATCGCGGTCAGACGGCCGCGCACCATCGGGTACATTTGCGGTGGTGAAATTCCTTTTGCCGCAAAGAATTCGCCGAGGCTCTGCAATTGATCCGGCTGGATGTTGATCACGAAGCGGTTCGGCGCATCAGGCGGCAAACTGCCTTTCCAGGCATTCAGCAGATCGCCGCGAATCAAGGTCAGCACCAGGAGCGCCATGATGCCGAGCGCAAGCGCGACGATCTGGATCACGCTGCCAAGGGCGCGGCGGCGCATATTGGCGATGCCGTAGCGCCAGCTTATGCCGCCGCTATTCGCGCCTCGCAGCAATTTCAGCAGCAGCCAGACCAGCGCGGCGGATACGAGCAGCGCAGCGCTGAAGCCGGCAAGCATGTACAGGCCGAGCGTCAGATCGTAGGCTTTCCACAGGATCAGCGCGCTGATCGAGGCGAAGCCCAAGACATAGCTGAGCACGCCGATGCCGCCCGGCGCGCCGAGTTCGCGGCGCATCACCCGCAAGGTCGGCACTTTGCCGAGCGTTACCAGCGGCGGCAAGGCAAACCCGAGCAGCAGCAACAAGCCGGCGGCAAAACCGTGCAACGCCGGCAACAACGAAGCCTGCGGCAATTCGCCTGCCACAAACGAGCCGAGAAAATGGGCGAGCGCGTATTGCGCGCCATAGCCGATCGCGCAGCCGACCGCGCTGGCCGCGAAGCCGAGAATGACAAATTGCTGGACGTAGAGCTGCAGGATGCGGCCCTGGCTCGCACCCAGACAACGCATGACCGCGCAGCCGTCGAGGTGGCGCTGCAAAAATCGGCGAGCGGCAAGCGCGACCGCAGCCGCGGCAAGTATCACGGCGACCAGCGAAGCCAGCCCGAGAAACGAGCCTGCGCGTTCCAGCGCCGAGCGTATTTCGGGGCGCGCATCGCGGATGCTTTCGATCCGTTGACCCGGCCCGATGCGCGCCGCCGCCCATTCGCGGTAATCGTCGACCGTCCGCGCGTCGCCTGCGATCAGCAACTGATAGCGTATGCGGCTGCCTGGCTGAATCAGACCGGTCGCCGGCAAATCTGCGTAATTCAGTACCAGGCGCGGCGCGAGATTCATAAATCCCACCGCCGCATCGGGCTCCTGCAGCAGCACGGCGGCGACATTCAGGCGAGCGTCGCCGATCTTGAGGGCATCGCCGATTTTGAGCTGCATGCGGTTGTAAAGTTTGTCGTCGACCCATACCGTTCCCGGCGCTGGAATGGCTTTGGCGTTGCGTGCCTCGCTAAATGGAGCATCGGCGATTTTAATTTGGCCGCGCAGCGGGTAACCGGGTGTGACAGCGCGTATCTGGCTTAACAGCGCCTCTTCGCTTTGCGCGCCCCCGGTCCCCGGCTTAATGCCCGCCGGGGCAGGCGACGGGGAAGGAGAAAAACGGTCTGGCTTTGCTCCCTCCCCACTTGCTGGGGAGGGTTGGGGTGGGGAGGGTTGGGAGCGCAGCGTACCGGAAAGAGCGGAGGATGGTTCCAATACCCCCTCCACTGGGGAGGGTCGGGATCCGGATGGAGGCGGCGCATCCGTCTGCGAAGCCGATCCATCGACTCGAGTCACCATGCTCGGGAAGCGCGCCGTGCGCGCGTTCGACAGGCCGGCATCGCGCGCGCGAATGGCATACTCCTCCGGCCAATACCGATCGGAAACAAGCAGCAGATCGCCGCCCAGCAATTGATTGGCTTGCCGGCTCAACGCGCGTTCGACGCGGTCGGCGAAAAAGCCTACGGTCGCCACACTCGAAACGGCGATCACCAGCGCCAGCGCGAGTAAATGCAACTCGCCGGCGCGCGCATCGCGCATCAACATGCGCCACGACAACTTGCCGGCCGCTAACGCGTTCAAGCGAGCGCCTGCTGTAAAACCGCGCCGCCGATCAGCCGCCCGGCGGCGAGACGCAGGCGGCGGGCGCAGCGCTGGGCAAGCGCTTCATCGTGAGTGACCAGCACCAGCGTGGTCTGATTCTCGCGATTCAGCTCGAACATCAGCTCGATGATTTCGGCGCCGGTCGCGGCATCGAGATTGCCTGTCGGTTCGTCGGCGAACACGATTTTTGGCCTGCCGGCGAACGCGCGCGCGATGGCGACACGCTGTTGCTCGCCGCCCGACAATTGTTTCGGATAATGGCCGAGCCGCTCGCCGAGTCCGACCCGCACGAGCAACGCGCGCGCCGCATCATCCGGCCTCGAATGCGCCGCGAGTTCGAGCGGCAGCATCACATTCTCCAGTGCTGTCAATGCCGGCAACAGTTGAAACGACTGGAACACGAAGCCCGCCATTCGACCGCGCAAGGCAGCGCGGCCATCCTCGTCGAGCGCGAACAAGTCACGGCCGCCGAGCACAACTTTTCCTTTGCTCGGTGTATCGAGCCCAGCCAGGAGCCCAAGCAGGGTTGACTTCCCTGAACCGGAAACCCCGAGAATGGCGACCGCCTCGCCCGCTGCGACATCGAAACTTATGTCGTCGAGTATGGTCAGGGCAGTAGCGTCGACACCGACTGTCTTCACCAGGCCGATGGCCTGCACGATGGCGCCGGTAACCGGAACAGTATTCAGGGGACTTATGGAATCCATGGAATCGATTTTCAAGCGTGTCCTTATCGTGATTTTGCTGGCACTAGTGCCGCTGGGCTCAGCACGGCTCGGCGTTGCCGCGTCCTCTTCCGCGCCGACCATACTGGTGTTCGGCGACAGCCTTTCGGCCGGCTACGGCATCGGGCTCGAGCGAAGCTGGGTGAATCTGCTGCAGCAACGGCTACAGCGCGAAGGTTACGATTACAGAGTTGCGAATGCGAGCATAAGCGGTGAAACGACGCTCGGCGGCAAGAACCGCATCGCAGCCGCGTTGAGAACCCATAGCCCGCAAATCGTGATTGTCGAACTCGGCGCCAATGACGGCTTGCGCGGATCATCGATAAAATCGATGCGCAGCAACCTCGCTGCGATCATCGACCAGGCTAAAAAAACCGGCGCCCGCGTGCTGCTGGTCGGCATCAAGCTACCCCCGAATTACGGCATGGATTACACTCGGAAGTTCCAGGATGTATACACGGCGCTCGCGCGCGAAAACAAGATAGCGCTTGCGCCATTCATGTTCGAAGGCTTCGCCGAACAAAGCGAGTTCTTCCTCGCCGATTCGGTACACCCGAACGAACGCGCGCAAGCGACGATACTGGACAATATATGGACGCCGCTCGCGCCGTTGCTGAAAGCGGCGCCCGGGCATGCCGGGCATGCGTATAATTGAAGCCGGACGACAGGAATTTGCAGACTTAGGGGAGAATGAAATGAACGATGACATGAAACATGAAGCGAACGATCAGCCGTTGCCTGACTACGAAGTTGAATTCATTCCAGCCGAGCGCAGATTGAACGACCGGCGCGGCGTTCAAGCTTCGAGCGGCTATACGGGACCGGAGCGGCGCGCCGGGCCGCGTCGGGATCGCCGTACCTCCGACGTGCAGTCAGGAAGCCTGTAACTCCCGCATTCGATCAGCAGGCTATCAATCAGATCGGCCGAAACGCGAACTCATTACGGACCCATCTACCCTGCCCGGCTCGACAGCTCCCTGCCCAGCTAGTGTTCGCGGAAGTTGTAGCGGTTCATCAGATCATACAAGGTCGGCCGGCTTATCCCGAGAAACTCCGCGGCTTTGGCGATATTCCCATCGGTCCGGCTCAAGGCTTGCGTCAGCGCCTTGCGCTCGGCCGCTTCGCGCACCTGGCGCAGATTCATCGGTTCAGGCTCGCGAAGATCGATCGGCAAGCCGAGGTCGGAGACGCCGATTTGCGGGCTTTCGGCCATGATCACCGCGCGCTTGATGCAGTTTTCCATCTCGCGCACATTACCCGGCCAGTGATACCTTTCGATCGCGTTTAACGCCTCTTCCTTGAAGCCCAGAACAGTGCGGTTGTTGTTTGCGCTGAAACGATTGCGGTAGGTATGCGCGAGCAGCGTCGCGTCGCCCGAGCGATCGCGCAGCGGCGGTATCGTGATGACGATTTCGCTCAGGCGATAAAACAGATCTTCACGAAAGCGGTTGATCTTGATCAGTTCGCGCAGGTTCTGGTGCGTCGCGCAAACGACTCGGACATCGACCGCGATTTCTTCGCGCCCGCCGAGGCGCTCGACGACGCGCTCCTGCAAAAAGCGCAGCAGCTTGGCTTGCAGCGCCATCGGCAAATCGCCGATTTCGTCGAGGAACAGCGTGCCGCCATCGGCGAATTCGATCTTGCCGCGCGTCTGCCGCGCAGCGCCGGTAAATGCGCCCTTCTCATAGCCGAACAGTTCGGATTCGAGCAGATTCTCCGGAATCGCCGCGCAGTTGATGGCGAGAAAGCGCTTGCTTGCGCGTGGACTCAACTGGTGCAGCGCGCGCGTCAGCAGTTCCTTGCCCGTGCCCGACTCGCCCAGGACCATGACGGTTGCATCGCTCGGCGCGACCTTTTCGATATCGCGGCAGGCTTTCAGCATGCCAGGATCGCGCGAGATGATGCCGGCAAGCGGCGAATCGGCGGTGCGCGATTGCAACTGGCGATTTTCCTGCTGCAGCGCATGCAGCCGGAAGGCGCGATTGACGACCAGAGTCAGCACCTCGGCTTCAATCGGTTTCTGGTAAAAATCGTAAGCGCCCATGCCGACCGCTTTTACCGCGTGCGCGCGCTCCTGGTTGCCGGTGACGATGATGATCTTGGTATCCGGCGCAAGCTCCAGCACCTGCTGCAGCGTCGCAAAACCTTCCGAAGCGCCGGCAGCATCGGGCGGCAGCCCGAGGTCGAGCGTCATGACGGCGGGCTGATGGCGGCGAATTTGCGAAAGCGCCGAATCGCGATCGTCGGCAATCAGCACATTGTAATTGTCGAGGCTCCAGCGCATCTGTTTTTGCAGCCCGGTGTCGTCCTCGACGATCAGCAACGCCGGTTTGCGGCCGCTCATCGAATGCTCCTAAGTTTTGCCGCGGCGCGCGCGGGACCGGCAATGTCTTTCCGCGCGCCGTCCGCTTCGCCCGGCGGCGCTACGTACAGTGGCAGCAGCACGCGAAAAGTCGATCCCTTGCCGGAGACGCTGTCGACTTCAATGCGGCCGCCACACTCGCGCATGTATTCGTGCGCTTCGTAGGCGCCCAGGCCCATGCCCAGGCCGACCGCTTTGGCCGATTCGAACGGCTTGAACAAACGCGTACGCAAGAATTGCCCGCTCATTCCGCAGCCGGTATCGCTGACTTCGACGATCGCAAAGCCGTCCCGTGCATAAGCGCATACATTGACTTCGCCCGTTTCCGGTGTCGCTTCGATGGCGTTCTGAACCAGGTGGCCGATGACGCGCTGCAGACGCTCGGACACGGCAACGATAAGAAGCCCCGCAGGCGCAGCGGTCAGGATCGGCACCGGCCGCAAACCGGCCTTGCCGGCAATGACGCCGGCCAACGCGGCATCGAGCGCCATCGGTTGCGGCCGCTCGGCGCTCTGGCCGCGCCGCAACTCCAAAAGTAATCTCTTCATCTTGCCGACCGAGTTTTCTACCGTGGTGATCATATCGTCGCGGAACTCCGGCTTTTCGCCGTGCTTTCCGGCGTTGGTCAGAAGCAGCGACAACTGTCCGACGAGATTTTTCAGATCGTGCACGACGAAAGCCGACATACGGTTGAACGATTCGAACTGGCGCGCGACCAGCAGCGCCTTGGCCGCTTCAAGCTGCGCCAGATAACTGGCTGCTTGCTGCCCGGCCGTTTTCAGGAGATCGGCGACTTCCCAGTTTACGTCGATCTTGCCCATCGGTTCGGCCAGCACGACAAAACCGAGCAGGCGTTCGTGCAGAATCAGCGGCACAACGAGCTGGGCGCCCGGCAAATCGCGCAACCACTCGGGCAGCTTGCCGAGCCGCGCGTAGATTTCCGGCTGGGTCCGGTATTCCTTCAAATTGATTACCCATTGCGCGCTTTCCAGATAGCGGCAGAACGCGCCATCCAGCGCCTCGCTCGCCGCGCACGGCATATTCCAGTTGGCGGTGCATTCGCACTGGCCGTTCTCCTGCAGCAGCCAAAGCGCGCCAGCATGGCTGTCGACTAGCGCCGCGATCGCCTGAATCGAACGCTCGTGCAGCTTGACGCCCGGTTCACCAGCCGACAGCGTGCGCGTAAAGTGCAGCCATTCCTCGCGATAATCGTAGCGGTAATTGAAAAAATGCTTGCTCAGAAAAACTTTCAGCCGGGCGCGCAGGGTTCCCGAAAACAGCGCGAGCAGCAGCAACAGCAGCGCGCCGAACATGAAGGTAACTTGCAGGACAGCACCCCAACTGCCGCCGAAATAGCGGATGTAGTAGCCGGCCGCAGCCATGACGAGCAGATAGACGCCGGCGCCGAACAGGGTTGCCGAGTGAAACAGGATGCGATGCGATACCGCGAAATCGAGCGACCAGCGCGGGCTGCGGGCGGCCGAGATCGCGATCAGCGGAACGATCATGGCGTTGATAGCGCCGCGCGCGTTCCACAAATCGGTGTCGAGCCGGTGGAACAGCATGGCATCCGCGTACAGATAGAAATCGAAAGCGAACATGCCGCCGACACCGAGGCACAGAGTGCGTATGCCGGCGCGTTGTCCAGGCTGCGTGTTGCGGTAAATCTGCTCGACCAGCACAATGCCGATCACGGCGAGCAGCACGCGCGCGCTGATCGAAAAATCACCGTCGAAAACGATCTGCGGCACGAAAGCGGAGACCAGCAAGAGCGCGCAGAACACAGCGATGATGGCGGCCAGCGCTTTCAGCCGCTTCGGGAAATGGCCGGAAACATGTGTAGCGAGACCGAGCAGCAGAAACAAAAACGCGAACCATGAGGCGCTGCGCAACACTTCGAGCGCAGTGTGGACAGCGCCGGGAGCGAGCGCGCGATACGAAATCAGCGCCGCCCAGGTCGACGAAATCAGGCAAACCATGGTGAGTACAATGCCGTGGGCGCGACCGCGCCAGCTCGTCGCGAGCAATAGCGCGAGCAGCAAAAAAGCGACGCTGGTTATGGCGTGGCCGGCGGAGCCGATCGCGCTCATCATCTCGCGCGGCGCGCGGCAACGAGCGCGGACAAACAGTCGGCGACGCGCATAAGCTTCCGTGCGAGCACGTCTTTCTCCCTGGCAGGATCGATCGGAACTCATCGACCCTAGCAACGGATATGCCACTCCATTGTTTGCCAGAAATTGACCCCGATGTGCAATCGCAAAGCGAAACGCGTCACTTTGTGCGGGTTTGCGCTCCGACAGCTCCTGGACGGACCGGTTGATCGGGAAATAGCGATAGCGATTTCGGAGATCGCATCGCGAAGCCTTTGCGAACGGGATACCATTGCCGGGTCGCACGGGATGCAAGCGCGCCTCCAGATCCACTTTCAGTTGGCGCTCCGGCCGAATCAAGATCAGAGCTTGCGCAGGAAATGAGTCCATGCCGCGCTTTCCGGCTTTGTTTTGATTTCCCGCATCATGGCGTTCAACCCGAATCCGCTGCAGCAACAGTTGATCGACGCGCTTGAACGCATGGTCGAGGGCAAGCCGCCGCCAGCGGACGAGATCGATGCCTTGATCAAGGCATTGCGCTTCGATCAGGTTATTGTGGAAGTGCGAAGCCGCGAACTCTCGGAAACGCAGCGCACACTCGAGGAATGTAAAAGGCGCTGCGCCGAACTCTATGAGCAGGCGCCGGTCGCCCACGTCACGCTTGACGAGGCCGGTCGAATTTGCGAGTTGAATGCCGCTGCCACGGCGCTGATTGGACTGCCGGCGCGCAAGCTTTGCGACAGTCTTTTCCCGGCGCGTCTGGTTTCCGGCGAGACCGACCGCTTTTATCAATACTTGCGCTTATGCCGCCAGCAGCGTGCGCCGCTCGCGGGCGAGTTTACGCTGCGCGTCGATAACGCCGCGCGCCCGATACAACTCCTCGGCGCGCCGGCCATCAGCGCCAGTGGTGAATGGTTGTGCCGGGCCGTATTGATTGACATCACGCCGCTGCGCATTGCGGAACAGCAACTGCAGCAATGCGAAGCGCGACTGCGAATTTTACTGTCTCGCCCTCCTGAATATCCGAAGGAAGATGACGACGGCAATCTCGCAAGCGAGTTACACGATCAGCTCTGCCCGGCGCTTGCGGCGCTCGATTCGGATATCGCGTGGCTTTCCGAAAAGCTCGACAACTGCCCGCCAGAGGTGCTCGACAAGCTCCTGGAAATGGCGCGTGTCGTTACCGATTCAGCCGACGCGGTGCGTCATGCCGGCGAGCAATTACGCTCGCTTTACCCCGAATACGGTGGATTGGCCGCGTCCATCAACCGCTATGCGGCGCAATTCGAGAAGCAGCACGACATCATCTGTGCGCTCGATCTCGATCTCGCAGGCATCGAGCTCGAGATCGAGCCGGCGAACGCGCTGCTTCATATCGTCAAGGAGGCGATGGCCAATGTCGCACGTCACGCCGGCGCCTCGCAGGTGACAGTGCGCGGCCGGTGCGAGGACGATGCGTTCGTTCTGGCGGTCGAAGATGACGGGCGCGGCTTCGACGAGGAAAAATTGCGCGAGCGCGGATCGCACGTGCTGCGCAATATCCTGCAGCGTGCGCAAAGCATAGGCGGCAGCGTTCGCATTAAAAGCCGGCGCGGCGCAGGCAGCACGATAACGATCAGCATTCCGCTGAGCCGCCTCGCCGGCGTATCGCGGCACGATCGCAAAAAATAAAGAGAACAACAGTTGAACGCCGCTTCGCGTCGACCGTTGCTCAGACCTTGGCGCGGCCAATCAGTCCACGCAGCGTTTCCTGAATGTCGGCGGGAAGCAGCACGACTTTGGCGTTATGCGATTCTCCCAGCCGCGTCATGGCGGCGATGTATTTTTCGCCGAGCAGATAGAGCATTGGCGTATCGCGATCGGCAATCGCTTCGGCGATTTTCCGTATTGCCTCGGATGATGCCTGCGCCAGCGTGACCTGTGCGACCGCATCGCGTTTGGCGCTTTCCAGCCGGCCTTCCGATTCCAGGATCATCGATTGCTTGGCGCCCTCCGCCTTCGTCACCACCGCCTTGCGTTCGCGCTCCGCGCCGGCCTGCAATTCCATCGCGCGCACCATCGTTTCCGACGGTTTGATGTCCTGAATCTCGACCGATTTAACCGTCAATCCCCAATCGATCGCCTCGGATGCAATGCTCTCCTTGAGCCGCGCCTTGATCTTGTCGCGCGACGACAGCGCTTCGTCGAGTTCCATTTCGCCGGTGATTGAACGCAGCGTGGTCGAAATCAGTTGCCGGATCGCCTCGGAAAAGTTGACGACGCCATACACCGCCTTGACCGTGTCGGTGACCTTGATGAAGGCGATCGCATTGGTGATGACGACAGCATTATCCTTGGTGATCACTTCCTGCTGTTCGACATCGAGAATGATGTCCTTGGTGACGACTTTGTAGGCGACTTTATCGACATACGGAACGATCACGTGCAGCCCCGGCGACAACACCGCATTGAACTTGCCGAGCCGTTCGACGACCCATTCCTCGCCCTGCGGGATGATGCGCACGCCCTTCGCGATCGTGACCGCGACAAAGATGAGCAGCGCGATGATGACGAACGTCAGACCACCGGTGATGCCTGATGACATTGCTTTCTCCTGATTCCTGACGGGATACTGAAAAGCCAGCGCGCCCGCCGGCTGGTGATCTAAACGATGATGCGGCCGACTTTCAGAATATTGCCCTGCACGTCGATCACGCGCACGCGCTCGCCGACCGGGATTTCCTCATCGGCAATCGATTCCCAGACGTCGTCCCCGAGTATCGGTTTCTGGAATCGTATCTGGCCCTGCTCGTACGGTCGAATGCCGCGCGTCACCAATCCGATCTCGCCGATGAACTGGCCTTTGGAGAAACCGATCGTGGTTTTGTGCGCATCTTTTTTGAAAACCCTGAACCACAGCCATACGAAAGCGAGCGAGAAAATCGTCCACAGCAGGACCTGTCCACCAAGCGGGATGTCGATCATCGCCGCGACCAGCCCGACGATCAGCGCGCCGAGGCCGAACCAGACCATAAAAAACGCCGGGATCGCAAGCTCGAGGAGCAGCAGCCCGAGCCCGAGAATCAACCAGTGCCACCAGAGTATTTGCATCGCTTTCGGATTAACTTCTGTTCGCCCCGGGCTTCGCGAAGGGTAATCGTACAACTCACTGAGTTTCGCGCTAAACCGTCAAAACCGTCGAGCCCGTCGTCTCGCGCGCCTCCAGATCGCGATGCGCTTGCGCGGCGTCCTTCAGAGCATACGTCTGGTTGACCGAAATCCTGACTTTGCCGCTGGCGACAACATCGAACAATTCCTGCGCGGAAGCGACGAGGTCGGCGCGCGCCGCGGTATAAGTCATCAAGATCGGGCGCGTCAAAAACAAGGAGCCCTTGACACTCAAAATAGCCGGGTCGAAAGCCGCAACCGAGCCCGACGATTGCCCGAAGGAAACCAGCATGCCGAGCGGCTTCAGGCAATCGAGCGACTTCATGAAAGTATCCTTGCCGACCGAATCGTAAACGACATCGACCTTCCTGCCGCCGGTCAGGTCACTCACGCGGGCGACGAAATCCTCCCGCGTATAGATGATGGTGTGCGTGCATCCGTGCGCTTTCGCAGCCGCGGCTTTTTCTTCGCTGCCGACCGTGCCGATAATCGTCGCACCCAGGCTTTTCGCCCATTGGCAAACGATAGTCCCGACACCGCCTGCTGCCGCGTGAATCAGAATCGTATCGCCGGTTTTGACGTGAAAAGTCCGGCGCAACAGATACTGCGCGGTCATCCCCTGCAGCATCATCGCCGCGGCTTGCTGATCGGAAATCGCGTCCGGGAGTTTGATCAAACGATCGGCCGCCATCAGCCGCGCTTCGGCATAGGCGCCAACCGGACCGGCCGCATAAGCGACGCGGTCGCCGGACTTGAGATCGGCAACACCAGCGCCGACCTCATCGACAACCGCCGCCGCCTCCAACCCTGGCGTCCCCGGCAACTCCATCGGATACAGACCGGTGCGATGGTAAACATCGATGTAGTTGAGCCCGATAGCCGTCTGCCGCAATCGCACCTGCGCTAGTCCGGGCTTGCCGACTTCGATCGGCTCCCAGCGCATCACTTCGGGGCCGCCGGTATTGTGTATGCGAATGGCATTAGTCATGGTGAGACGAAGTGTCGTTCAAGTGGGATTGCGTGTGAAAATTACTTGCCCGATTTCCGCTAAAGACAAAGCACAACACATCTTCGCCGCCAGACGAGTTGCGATCTCGACGTGATGAGGGGCCTCAACGACGCCGGTAGCAGGATTACACCAGAGAGAATGCGCAGCACCTTCGCGTTTCAGATAACAGCCGTGTTTCCGCAAGTGTCGCAGCAGATCGCCTCGCTTCATTCGACGGCGACAATTTCCCGCCCCTTCGGGCGGAAGGCCACGCAACGCGTCTTCTCGTCGATCTTCCAGGACGAGGGCTATTGCGTCGGCGAGGTTAGTTAGAACCTTTTCCTTGGTTTGGCCTTGACCGTTCGCCCCCGGAACCTCCGAGCAATAAGCGATGTACCAGTCGCCATCGCGCTCAATGATCGCGGTAGTTTCGTTTCGCATGACTAAATCCTGTGAGTCAGGAATGAATTTGCCTTGGCGTCAAGAAACGGCGCTTTTCAGGAGCGTAAATGACATTGTGATGGCTAACACCAGGTATTTTGGCAGGCAAACCAAACCTCGACTTCACGAACCTACCCTCCGCGAAGTTGATCGTCGACCACGGACAGATACTCGCGAATAGCATCTTTGATATTTTCCTCGGCTTCAGCTTCCGTGGCCCCTTGCGACCAGCAACCTTGTAGACCGGGAACGAAGACGGAAAAGCCTTCTTCGGATTGGTGAAGGGCGATGCGGTAGCGCATAAATCCTCCCCTAAAGACAACGATCACAGTTGTTGCCCGACGACCATTACTAACAGCTTTTCTTGCTCCAAAGAACGCAGTAGTCGTTCCGCGAAGTAGCCTTAGATAATAATAATCGAGTCTGGCCTATTTACATGCGCATTTCTCGAGCGCTTCCGATAGCAGATCGATGGTAGGTATGGTGTGTCCCACAGGCGATTTCGGCGCTGCAAAGATGTTTCCTTTGATAATCTTTTCTTCTTCGTCTTTGTTGACAATCGATGCAAGGCCTAGGCTTTGCAAAATCGTCACAAATATAAGACGAGCCTGATCCTTAGCACGGTCTGCATCTTCTTTACAAAAAAGCCTTTCGAAGTAAAAGGCTGCGTCTCGCAACTTAGCGAGCTCGGTTGTATAGAAATTGATCAGGTGAATAGTAGAATCGTCAAGAGGTGTCTGTGCCCATCGACCCTCTGGCACTGGCCGCCCGGCCGCCCAACCGATTGCGGCGACTTTGTTACCGGCAAGGACCTCGACCTGACCTCGCTCCACACAAAGCTGCAAAGCGGCGCGACTCTCCAATATGCAGCTGGACGCCAGCAACGTGTAGATGCTGTTCTCTAACCACCAGACCTGCACTTGATTTCCATGCTCCTCATTCCACGCGACATATAGCCCTCCGCGGAGTGTTGTGGGAAGACCGCCCGAAGGAAACCAAATCACTGGGGTCTTACCGATAAGCCCTTCGTTCACGTTTAATCCATGAGTGTGGTTTGGCTCTTCGCCAACTATTAGGTAGAGGCATTTGACAGCGTACTCCGCTGATTCCTGTGCTCTCCTGAATGCTAAATTCCAGTCGCGGTCGTGGAATGCTGCCTCGGAATCTCTCGTAAGTGCTTTTTGGGCCTGCATAAGGTAAAGCAAGCCCCTATGAATTTTATCCATCACAATGCTTTTTATTCGAGAGTAGCCTGGGTTAGCCGCGAAGCGGCATATCCGGGAATCTGTCGCTTAAAATCAACCGGGGCGACGTGCGCCGCAAATAAAGGCGATGCAAAAGCGCATCGGGCTCGCCCTTTGCCGGGACTACTTCAAATCTTCAATCGCAAGCCGGTGGTAGCGGTGCGCGAACGAAAATGGCACGCGACGGATGACATTCATCGCGTGCCGCATCGGTATCGCCCGGCGCATAGACCAGCAGAAATGTGGCGCCCTGCTTCGCCGCATCCAGATGGATTTGCACGGCCTCATCGCTCTTGCCGAGCCGCGCCAGAAAGCCTGTATTTTCGTCGAGATTGCGCTGCGCGCCTTCGGTCACTTGCTCGCACGTGCGCAGCAGACAATCCGCCTGATCGTAGCCGCCGGTCATCAAATCCCGCTGTACCCGCTCGGCATCACCCGTTTTCATGAATCCAACGACGAGATAGCCGACCGGATAAAAGATACCGAAGTCGGTCGTTTTAGGCTTACCGCGCGGATCGTTCGCTGGCTTTTCATCTTTCATCACTCATCCCTCCTGGATATTACAAATCGCTTAAGCGGAAGCGAAAGGATTACCCCTCCGCCGCCATTCGCTTCGCCACCGCGTAAATCTCCTCCGCATCCAGCACCTGATCGTTGCGCTCGAACAATTGCGCGATGCAGGCGCGATGCAGTTTCAGTTTCAGCGCGCCGAGGCCGATCGCGCCGTAGACGATTTTGCCGTTGCGCTCCTTGCCTTTATCCATCATGTCGACGCCTTCGAAGCCGAGCGGCGGCGTGGCGTTGGTGTCGGCCATCATTTCGATCGTCTTGTTTTCCTGCCAGTGTTTCGCTTCGAGCAATTGCACGCCGGCCGCGCCCGCGCCGAATACGACTTGCGCCGGTGCGATGTTGCCGGTACCGGCGCCGAATATCACTTGTGCGCCTTCGCACGCTTTCGAGCGCGCCTCGCTGTCAGTCGCTTCCACCGCCGTCAGCTTGACGCCGAATCGTTCTTCCATTTGCCGGCACGCCATTTCAGCGCGCGCTTTTTGGCGCGAGGTGATGACGACATCGGCGCCCTCTTCCGCCAGCAACGCCGCGGCGCGCTGACCGACCGGGCCAGTGCCGGCGAGCACGACAGCGCGCTTTCCCTTGAGCGGCGCGGTCTTCGCGAGTAATGCGACGCCGGCGGCGGCAGTCGTGTTGCTGCCATTGCTATCGAACATGATCGAGACGCGAAAATCCGCGAAGAATTTTTTCTTGACCGCCTTCAACAGCTTTTGCCCATCGTCGAGATTGCCGCCGCCGATAAAAATCGCGGTGAATCTTTTTTCTTTGGGCGACCGCGTGAATATTGTGCCATCGATCAAGGCTCCGACGTTTTCCGGATTGACGCCGCCGTATGAAACGACGTGATCGGCGCCGCCGTCGTAGCCGACCACAATATCGAATACGCTGGCCATGGCATCGGTATCAAACTGGAACAGCAATTTCTTCATAACGGAGATTTCCTCGGGATGTTGAGAGATGACGGCTCGCCTCCAGCAGCTAAATAACTAAGCCAACTGCCCTATAATTAGCGACCCTGCAGGGCTTACAAAAAGGTTGATATGACGATTAAAGACAGCACTATACAGAAATTCCTCGACAATTTGGCCAGCGCGGCGCCCACCCCCGGCGGTGGCAGTGCGGCGGCGATCATGGGTGCAACCGGCGCTGCGCTGGTCGCGATGGTTTGCAATTTGACTATCGGCAAAAAGAACTATGCGGCGGTCGAAAGCGACATGCGGCGCATCCTCGGTGAAGCCGAAACGCTGCGGCAAAAACTCACGGGCATGATCGAAGCCGATGTCGGTGCGTTCGATCAAGTCATGGCCGGCTACGGCATGCCGAAAGATAACGATGCGCAGAAAACCGCGCGCAGTGAGGCGATTCAGGCAGCGCTGAAAAATGCCGCGACGGTTTGTCTTGCCTGCGCGCAAACCTGTGCCGATGTTGTTGCCTTGACGCGCGAAACGGCCGAGAAAGGTAATCTGAATGTGGTCAGCGACGCTGGCGTTGCCGTGCTCGCCGCGCATGCGGGCTTGAAAAGCGCCGCGCTGAACGTTTATATCAACGCCAATAGCGTCAAGGACAAGGCGTTCGCCGACTCCAAGCTCGCCGAACTCGAAGCGATACTGAAGAAAAGCGGCGCGGAATCAGATCAGGTTTACGAACTGGTCAAAGGCAAGCTGTAGCAGCAGCAACCAGGATTGACTGCGCGCGCCATCCTCCGCACCATCGATCGGCGCGCGCTCAGCGTTAAGTGTCTTGATCCACATCAACGATCGAATCGCGCTGAATGAATCCGAACTCACGTTCGACTTCGTGCGCGCGTCCGGCCCCGGCGGGCAGAACGTAAACAAGGTAGAAAGCGCGGTGCAACTGCGTTTCGATGCTGCGCATTCGCCCTCTCTGACGGATGCGGTTCGCGCGCGCCTCGGCAAACTCGCCGGCCGCAGGATGACTAGCGCCGGCATGCTCATCATCGATGCCCGTCAGTATCGCGATCAGCCGCGCAACCGTGAGGCAGCGGTTAGCAGACTGGTCGAACTGATACGCAAAGCCGCTGAAATACCGAAGCCGCGACGGGCAACGAGGCCGACGCTGGCATCGAAGAAACGCCGGCTCAAGGCCAAGCACGAGCGCGGGGAAGTCAAGCGACAACGTGGCTCGATCGTTGACGATTAAACGCTCCGCGCGGCGCGCGATCTTCGCCGGGGAACAGTTCGCGCTGACTCGGCTGCCGCCGTTTTCGTCTGTCTCGGTTTCATCCACGTCTACCGCTCGGGATTGTTTGGGACGGCTGCGTTACAGGAAGTAGCGATCCCGGAACGAGTTAATATCGCGACCGTCTCCGAGTGGAAAAGACAATGCCGCCAGACACCGCGTCGCGCAATATCTGGCGGACCAGGCTCTTACTGCAAATCGAAGTTCTGGCTTACGTCGGCACTTGTGATGTCGGTGTTTGCCGTCCGCGTGCCGCGTCCCGTCGCTGAAGCCTCGATTGCATACTTGCCAGCTACCGCTGATTGGGCCGACAGCGTAATCGGCAGCACGCCGGAGCCGTATCCGCCCAGAACCGGCGCGGCCACCGGAAGCGTGAACGAATAGGCGCCGGTTGCGAGATCAGCGTTCTGCGAAGCTATCGTGACCGTCGGGCCGGACGGGAAGTCTTGCAATGCCCGCACAGCGCCTTCGGTATCGACCGGCAGCACGGTTCCGCTGACCGTGTGGGTTCCAGAAGCAGGCAACATGATCGGGCTCGTGCTGACGGTGGTATTTGCCTTCGCCACAACGGGAACGTCGCTGATCACGGCACTCGCATGATCCTGCGCGGTAACGACAACTTCATAATTCCCCGCAGTCGAACTCCGAACGATTGGAGAGAGCGTAAACGAACCAGTTTGCGGGTCCGGCACCGTGCCCTTTACAACCACGCCATCCAGCTGCGCAGTAACCATAGGCGAACTGGCGGCAAGCGCCGGATCGAGAACACCGGTAATGCCTCCGCTTACGATCAGCGGAATCACACGCACCACCGGCTTTAGCGAATAGCTGCCATTGCCGCGCGCAACAATTGATTTGCAGGCATCGAAGTCGAGCACGATATCCACCAGAGTGTTTTCAGCCACGTCGAACTGGCTTTTGAGCTTGATGCCGCTTTGTACCGCGCTTGGCGTGACGAGTGGCGTTTCGGTGCCGCCCGCTGGAATGACAGAGTTGGCAACGGGCCGGGCTGAAGTATTGGGTTCCAGTACCAGGCGCAGTTGGGTGTAGTGCCCGGCGTCCAGCGGCGCCTGGCCCAAGTCCTCGAGCGCACCATTGCTGAGGTTGAGCAGATTAATTTTGCGCGCGGGATTCAGGATGATATCAGTCCAGCCGCTATCGTTCTCGTTAGCGTCGGAGCTTCGATGCGCTCGCACTTTAGCCACCGTTACGTTGACCGCGTTAAAACCGCATGCCGGAGCGTCAGTCAGCAAGACATGCAGTGTGCCCTGTGGACGGACTGTGGGTGAACCGCCGTCACCGCCGCCGCTGCAAGCGGAAAGCAGGGCAGTTATGAGTCCAAAAAGTTTGCTTGAAGGTTTTAACATGTCGCCGCCTCTTCTAAAATTCAGGAATTGGAATGCAATAAAAGGAAATGTTCGAACTGAAAGCTGTAATGCAACAGCTTAGTAGAACGCCACGTTCGCACGTCACTTTAACGCGAGTGCGGTCGCCACCATACGCGAGTATTTGCGATTACGCAATAATAATAATTCCTGTCAGATAGATACGCGTCTATCCTCATGTTTAGTAGCAAGCTAGGGGAGATTAAGCTGTGGCTGGATGACGAATCAAACCACCCGGAAACCCCAAGGAGTTGGGATTAGCGAACGACGGGCGGGATGGGTTGCCGCCAGCGGATAGAAGTTTCACCCTCGCCGTCAATAGTGGCGAGTCGGCCGACGAACAGCTTGGTCAGCAGAGAGGGATGTTCTTTGTAGCAACGCAAACTAAAGATTGATCCGGGCTGCCCCCCGATCCAAGATTAAAAAACCTGCGACGGATAAACGCCAATGCTTGCAGTGTGAGTGACCAAGCCGGTCCCCTCATCCCAGAAATGCAATTGAAATCCCGGAGGCTCCAGCGTGAATGCGGCGGGCCCATCCGGCCGCAGATCCAGTTTGATCTGGTGCGCCGTGCCCGGACAAATCGACGCTATGGTTCCCTTGTAGCGCACCTGAATCGAGCGGTGCACATGACCGCACAGCACACGTTCAATCTGCGGATGACGCGCGATGATGGCGCCGAACACGTCCGGATTGGCGAGGCTCATCCGATCCATGTGGCGAATGCCGGTCGGAAAAGGCGGATGGTGCATGAACACGACGGTGGGCTTGTCCGGCATTTCCCGCAGGCGGGCGTCCAGCCAGCCTAGCCGCTCCTCGCACAGCTCGCCGCCGGGCGCGCCCGCAATCACGGTATCGAGCGCAATCAGGCGCAACGGAAAATCGTCGATCGCGTATTGCAGGAATTCACCGGCGCGCGGCAGATAAGTGTGATCGCGAAACGCGGATCGCAAAGCGCCGCGTTCGTCATGATTGCCGGGAATCACAAACAAAGGCAGCGTGATCGGCGCCAGCAATTCGCGCACGTACGCGTATTCCCCGGCGCGGCCGGTTTCGGCAAGATCACCGGTGGCGAGTACGATATCGGGCAGCGGCTCGCAACGCAGCAACTGCGCAACCGCGCGTTCGAGGCATATCGCAGTATCGACGCTGCGCTCGACGAGCTTGCCCGGCGCGTTAATGTGAAAATCTGTGATTTGAGCGATCAGCATGGCGTCTCTCCGCCGCATCTCTTACGCGCACATTCTACTCAGGGCCTGTTCACACATAAACATGCCCCGCGCTTGCTCTCGCGGGATGCGATGCGAGGCGGACGGCGCGCCGCAGGGCCATTCCCTGCAAGCGCCGGCCAACGGGGCAGCGCGCCCGCCAGACCAAAGCCCTTACGGGTTGCCCCCAAACCGGGCGCTCGCTTCGTCGCGATCATCCCGGTTTGGGGGCAACGCGGGACATGATTTATGTGTAAACAGGCCCTAATGCGCGCGGATACTTTTATGCATCGCCCTCTCACTCGGAAGCAAGTTCGCGCGAGCCGGGCGGGGGTCACGTAAATATCGCTCGCGGGTTGCACGAGCCCGTCTGCCCCACCGGCGGCATGGGAAAACTGCTGCCAATTACCGAGGAGCGCGACCATGCAAGGCTTGATGATGGAGTTACCGCTGTCGATTTCGTCGCTGATCCAGCACGCCGCGCGTTACCACAGCGACACGGAAATCGTATCGCGCACGGTCGAAGGCGGCATCTCGCGCTACACTTGGTGCGACGCCGAGCGGCGCGCCCGGCAACTCGCGCAGGCACTGCTCGAGCGCGGCGTGCAGTCCGGCGAGCGCATCGCGACGCTGGCGTGGAATGGATTCCGGCACCTCGAGTTGTACTACGCAGTCTCGGGCATCGGTTCTATCTGCCATACCGTAAACCCGAGATTGTTTGCCGACCAGATCAATTACATCCTGAATCACGCCGAAGACACCCACGTTTTTTTCGACCTGACTTTTCTGCCGCTGCTCGAAAAACTCGCACCGTCGTGCCCCGGTGTTCGCGCCTGGATCGTTATGACAGACGACGCCCACATGCCGGTTTCCAGTCTGCCGCATCTGCTTTGTTATGAAGACTTGATCGCCAGGCAATCCGGGGATTTCACATGGCCGCAATTCGATGAAAAAACCGCTTCGGCGCTGTGCTACACGTCCGGCACGACGGGCAATCCGAAAGGCGTGCTGTACAGCCACCGCTCGACCGTGCTCCACGCCTATGCGCTGGCCTTGCAAGACACGTCCGATCTTTCCGCCCGCGCGGTCGTGCTGCCGGTGGTGCCGATGTTTCACGTCAGCGCCTGGGGGATTCCGTATGCCGCGGCGCTGGTCGGCGCCAAACTCGTGCTCCCGGGCGCTGCGTACGACGGCGCCAGTCTGTACGAACTCCTCGAAAGCGAGCGAGTGACGGCAACCGCGGGCGTGCCGACAGTGTGGCTGAACCTGTTGCAGTACATGCGGCAGAATGGCCTCCGGTTTCGCACGCTGCAAACCGTGCTGATCGGCGGCGCCGCCGCGCCGCGCGCGCTGATCGAGGCGTTTCAGGAGGAATTCGGCGTCAGCGTACGGCACGCCTGGGGCATGACGGAAACCAGCCCGCTCGGCGTTGCCAATACCTTCAAGAGCAAACATCTTGCGCGATCGAAAGACGAGCGTGATGAATTGCAAGTCAAGCAGGGCCGCGCGATTTGCGGCGTCGAAATGAAAATCATCGACGGCGAAGGCAGACAACTGCCGAACGACGGCAACGCGTTCGGCGATCTCATGGTCCGAGGCCCGTGGATCGCCGAACGATACTTCGGCGATGCCGAATCGGCGCTGGTCGACGGCTGGTTTCCCACCGGCGATGTCGCCACCATCGATGCCGATGGGTATCTGAACATCACCGACCGCTCGAAAGACGTGATCAAATCGGGTGGCGAATGGATCAGCTCGATCGCGCTCGAAAACACCGCGGTCGCGCATCCGGCGGTCGCCGAGGCCGCAGTGATCGGCATTCGTCATACCAAGTGGGACGAGCGGCCGCTGCTCATCGTCGTCAAAAAGCCCGATGCCGAATTGACGCGCGAAGAAATACTGAAATTCTTCGAGGGCAAGGTGGCGAAGTGGATGATTCCGGACGACGCCGTGTTCGTCGACAGCCTGCCGCACACAGCGACCGGCAAACTGCTGAAGACGAAGCTGCGCGAGGAATTCAGGGATTATGCACTGCCGGCCGCGTGATCGCACGCGGATGGGCACATCCGCCATTCCCTGCCGTTCGTGGCAATGCCTGTTATCGCATTTGCCGCCGATTTATCGTGCGCGGTTCGGGTGAAGGACCAGGCGCCGATCATGAAAGAGATGCGAACGATACGCTGGGGCGTTATCGGTTGCGGCGCGGTCACCGAAATCAAGAGCGGTCCTGGTTTCCAGAACGCGGAGCACTCCAGTCTGGTGGCCGTCATGCGCCGCAGCGGGGAACTTGCCCGAGATTATGCCAAACGGCATGGCGTGCCCCGCTGGTACGACAATGCCGCAGCCTTGATCCACGATCGCGAAGTCGATGCCGTTTACATCGCCACGCCCCCGGCCTTTCACAAGGAATATACCGTGCTCGGCGCAGAAGCTGGAAAGCCGGTCTATGTCGAGAAACCGATGGCGCTCAACTTCGCGGAATGCCAAACGATGATTGCGGCGTGCGCGGCAGCCGGTGCGCCCCTGTTCGTCGCCTACTACCGGCGGGCTTTATCCCGGTTTCGCAAAGTGAAGGAGCTGATCGACACACTAGCCATCGGTGAAGCGCGTTTCGTTACTGTGACCCTCTACCAACCCCTGGCCCCTGCGGATCTCGATCCACAGACGCTGCCGTGGCGAGTCATTCCGGAAATAGCCGGTGGCGGCCGGTTTGTGGACCTGGCTTCCCATATGCTGGACGTCCTGGATTATGTTCTCGGCCCGATCCGCTCTGTACAGGGCTTTGCTTCCAATCAAGCCCATCTATACCCAGCCGAGGATATCGTTACCGGAACTTTCGTATTCGAGTCCGGCGTGCACGGCGTGGGAACCTGGTGCTTTACCGGCTTTGAGCGATGTGACCGCACCGAAATCGTGGGAACCGCAGGCAAGATTGCGTATACGACATTTGCCGCGCAGCCTGTCGTTTTGACCACGCCGAAAGGCGTGACGAAGTTTTCGTACGACGATCCTCCGCACATTCAGCAACCGCTGATCCAGAATATCGTGGACGAACTCAACGGTATTGGAACCTGCCCAAGTACGGGCGAAAGCGCCGCCCGCACGTCCTGGGTGATGGACCAGATGCTGAAAGGTTAGGGCCTCCTTTTCGAGGCCGCATTCGGCGCTGCCGTCAGCCCGCTGCCCGTTCTTCGCTTTTACTTCAACTGCCTCGCCTTCCGGGCGATTCGCGCGCAGCAACTTAACTCCGTTTAAAGACCATTGCGCGAAAGCGGTATCTCGCCTAAATTTAACCGCAGTGCATATTGCATAATAAATCGGACCGGCATGCCGATTCGGCCTTCAACACGCTGACGGCTTTTTGTTGTCGCAATCACGATTGGCGAAATGACGGCGACTATGGCAAACACCGGAAAAAAGTTACGACCTCGAAGGAAGATTATCTGAATGCGATTTGGAGTCTGTCCGAGCGCCATACGGAAACAGCGCTGGAAACCGGCACCACCGATCTATCCGCGATGCTGGGAGTCAGCCCTCCCGCGGTTTCCAAAATGCTCAAACAGATGGAGCAACAGGCGCTGATCGCCCGTACGCCTTACCAGGTCGTCAGCCTGACCAGAAAGGCCGCCAGGCGCGCTCACAATCGTGCGCCGCCACCGGCTTCTCGAATGTTTTCTGGTGCAGGTGCTGAAATATGATTTGCACGAGGCGCATAACGAATCGGAGCGGCTTGAACATCATATTTCCTGCGAATTCGAGGAGAAAATCGACGCGCTGCTCGGGCATACAAAGCGATGCCCGCACGGTAGCTCGATTCCGAATCGAAACGGCAATTCGCATCTGAAAGCGCGAGTTGAAGCGGATACGCCCGCGACCGGCAGCGCGATTTATGCCGGATAGAAGCGCATGGACAGTACCGGCGTGAAGCCTCATAATCGCGCCTTTCGCCGCGCCGGGAAGCTCGTGGTCAGGTAGTCATCTGCTTACCTGATACGCCGTTCCCCAGATCTCATGAAGTTTCTGTTCGATTTTTTTCCGATCATCCTGTTTTTTATCGCTTTCAAGGTTGCGGGTATCTACACCGCGACCGCCGTTGCGATCGCCGCGACCTTCGCGCAAATCGGTTGGATGTGGTTACGCCATCGCCGCGTCGACACCATGTTGTGGGTGGGTTTGGGCATCATCGTCGTGTTTGGCGGCGCCACGCTGTTGCTGCACGACGAGACTTTCATCAAATGGAAGCCGACCGTGTTGTACTGGGTATTCGCCGCCACCTTGCTGCTTTCGGCGGTTTTGTTCGGCAAAAATCTGATTCGGTTGATGATGGGAAAACAGCTCACCGCGCCCGACCATATCTGGACCAAGCTGAATCTGAGCTGGGTCGGATTTTTCGCCGTGATGGGCTTTGTGAATCTTTACGTTGCATTCAACTTTTCGACTGATTTCTGGGTCAACTTCAAGTTGTTTGGCGGCCTCGGCGCGATGTTCGTATTCGTCCTCCTGCAAGGATTGCTGATGTCGCGCTATATCATTGAAGAAAAAGGAACTGAAGGAAGTGAGCCATGACGAAAAGTGAAGCAACGCGGCCGAGCATGGTGCGCCGGGCATGATGCTATACGCGATCATCGGGGAGGATGTGGCAGCGAGCCTCGAAAAACGCAAGGGTGCGCGGCCGGCGCATCTGGCCCGTCTGCAAGATTTGCAGGATGTCGGTCGCCTGATTCTGGCCGGCCCCTTTCCGGCGATCGACAGCCCCGAACCCGGGCCGGCCGGTTTTAGCGGCAGCCTGATCGTGGCCGAGTTCGAATCGACTGAGGCGGCGCAGAGCTGGGCTGACGCGGACCCGTATACGCTGGCTGGCGTGTACGCAAGCGTCAAGGTCAAACCCTTGAAGAAGGTGTTTCCGGCATGACCGATCCTGCATCGTCCGGTCGCGTTTCGATCCAGGACAGAATCCGCCAGAAACTCGCGTGCCTGGCGCCATCGCAGATCGAGATCGCGGACGACAGCGACAAACACGCGGGGCATGCCGGCGCCCGCGACGGCGGCGGCCATTATCGTCTGCTCATCGTTTCGCCGGAATTTTCCGGCAAGCGCGCGATGACGCGCCACCGCCTCGTGTACGACGCCCTCGGCGATCTGATGCACAAGGAAATTCACGCGCTTGCAATTCAGGCATACGCGCCCGAAGAGGCAAAGACCTCGCCAGCCCGCAGTATTTAGCCCCCGCCTGGGCCCTGTTTTTCAGCCCTCCCATTGTTGCAACCTAAAGGAAATATCATGCGTTTATCTGCCCAAAAAATGAGGCTATTGGCCGGCGTTATCGCCGGTGGCGTCCTGCTGCTTTCAGCGTGCAGCAAAGACGCGGCGAAGCCCGCAATTCAGTCCGGCGACGTCGCGCCGGCAGTCAAAACCGAGGCGCCCGCGCCAGCGAAAGACGATAGCAAGGACGCGGCAGCCGCAACGCCGGAAGGCAAGGAGGTCAAGCCGGGCGATCCCGTTGCGGCTGCTGCTCCGAACGATCCGGTCGCGACCGTCAATGGCGTGGCGATTCCGCAATCGAAGCTCGAACTGATGGTCAAGGCGCGCGCCGCCCAGGGCCAGCCGGATACGCCCGAGCTTCGCGAAAATCTGAAAGAAGAGCTCATCACGCGCGAGATCATTGCGCAGGCCGCGAAGGAAAAAGGGCTCGACAACAATCCCGAAGTCGCGACCCAGTTCGACCTTTTGCGCCAATCGATCCTGATCAACGCCTATCTCGAGGATTACGCCAAGACGCATCCGGTCAACGACGAAACCATGCGCGAGGAATACGAGAAGGTGAAGACCGTGCAGGGCGACGTCAAGGAATACAAAGCGCGCCACATTCTGGTCGAGAACGAAAAGGACGCGAAGGACATCATCGCGCAATTGAAGAAAGGCGGCAGCTTCGAAAAGCTGGCGAGCGAAAAATCCAAAGACCCCGGCTCGAAAGCCAAAGGCGGCGACCTCGACTGGAGCACCACCGGAAATTACGTCGGCCCGTTCGGCGATGCGCTGAAGGAATTGAAAAAAGGCGAGTACACCCAGACGCCGGTGCAAACCCAGTTCGGCTATCATGTCATCAAGCTCGAGGACGAGCGCCCCTACAAGTTTCCCGGATTCGAGGAAGTCAAACCGCAGTTGCAGCAAGGCATGCAGCAACATCAAAGAGAGAAAGCGATCAACGAGTTAAAAGCGAAAGCTAAAATAGAGTAGCAAACGCCGCTGCGGTTTCTTCGCCGCCATCTTTCGTAGAGGAATTACTAAAAACGGGTGGCTTCAAGTCGCCCGTTTTTTCATTTGCGTCTCGATCCCAACCATCTCGCCGCTACGGCCCCTCGTTACAGATTAAGCGTAGGTCAGGGCGCGCAAGCTCCCTGACAAAGATTGCCCACCGATGCTGTCAAGGCAGCCTGCGGCACCCTGACCTCCGGATTTTCTTGGCACTGCCAGCGACTGACTTTCGGAACGATTTGCGTGGCCGTCGGCCCGGTTACTTCGCTAACCCAGCCACTTGCGCGCATTTCTGAACAGGCGCAGCCAGGCGCCCTCTTCGCCCCACGCCTTCGGGTGCCACGAGTTCTGCACGCTGCGAAATGCGCGTTCCGGATGCGGCATCAGAACCGTGAAGCGGCCATCCGGCGTCGTCATCCCGGTGATGCCGAACGGAGAACCATTCGGATTCGCCGGATAATTTTCCGTCACCGCGCCGTGATTATCGATATAGCGCAGCGTAACCAGCGCTTGCACGGCTTGCAGTTGCCCGGGATCGGCAAACTCGGCATAGCCTTCGCCGTGCGATACCACGATCGGCAGCCGGCTTCCGGCCATCCCGTCAAAAAACAGCGAGGGGCTGGGCTGCACCTCTACCATCACGAAGCGCGCTTCGAATTGTTCGGAGCGATTGCGCACGAATCGCGGCCACAGCGCCGCGCCCGGGATGACGTCGCGCAGACTGCTCATCATCTGGCAGCCGTTGCAGATGCCGAGCGCAAAAGTATCCGCGCGCTGGAAAAATGCTTCGAATTCGTCGCGTGCGCGGGCGTTGAACAGGCACGATTTGGCCCAGCCTTCGCCCGCGCCAAGCACATCGCCGTAGGAAAATCCGCCGCACGCGGCGAAGCCGTGGAAATCGCGCAAGCTCATGCGGCCGGCGCTCAAATCGCTCATGTGCACATCGACAGCGGCGAAGCCGGCGCGATCGAATGCCGCCGCCATCTCGGTGTGGCCGTTGACGCCCTGCTCGCGCAGAACCGCGATGCGCGGCCGCGCGCTGTGGCCGGCTTCGCTGATGTAGGACGCGGCGATGTCCTCGGCCGGCTCGAAACTCAGATCGGCGTGCAAACCGGGATCGCCGGCATCGAGAATGCGGTCGTATTCCTGCTGCGCGCAGGCGGGATTGTCGCGCAGCATCTGCATACGGAACGTCGTCTCCGACCAGGCGCGCTGCAGCGCGATGCGCGATTCGGACAATATCGCCTTGCCATTGCGCACGATGCGCAACTGATCTTCGTGCTCATTGTTCTTGTCCGGCGCGCCGATCACATGCGTCATCGGGCCGAGGCCGGCATCGCTGAATGTCTGCATGACTTCGCGCAAATCCGATTTCCGTATTTGCAAGACCGCGCCGAGCTCCTCGGCAAATAAAGCGCCGATCACGCGCGCATCGTGGACGCCTTTGAACGCGTCGTAACGAATTTCGGCGCCGTCGACATCGCCAAAACTTTCCTGATAACAGACGCTATCGAGGTTGATGGTCACACCGCTGTGCGTGGCGAAAGCCATCTCGCACAAGGTCACAAAAAGACCGCCGTCGGAACGATCGTGGTAAGCGAGGATTTTGTCCGCGCCGTTCAAGTGCTGAATCACTTCGAGAAACGCTTTCAGCCTGGCCGGATCGTCGATATCCGGTGCGACATTGCCGAGGCTTCGATACGACTGCGCAAGCGCCGAACCGCCGAGGCGATTGCGGCCTGCGCCAAGATCCGCCAGCAGCAGAACACTGGATTCGATATCGATCCGCCATTGCGGCGTCAGCACTTTTCGCACATCGCTGATCGGCGCAAACGCCGAGATAACGAGCGACAACGGCGCGATCACCGCTTTCGCGCGATCGCCGTCGCGCCACGTCGTCTTCATCGACAGCGAATCCTTGCCGACCGGAATGCTGATGCCGAGTTGCGGACACAGTTCGATGCCGATGGCATGAACCGCATCATAAAGCGCGGCGTCTTCGCCGGGATGTCCAGCCGCCGCCATCCAGTTCGCGGATAGCTTGATATCGCCTATGCGGTCGGTTGGCGCAGCGGCGAGATTGGTCAGCGCCTCGCCGACTGCCATGCGCGCGGAAGCCGCGGCATCGATCAGCGCGAGCGGCGCGCGCTCGCCGATCGCAAACGCCTCGCCGCGATAACCCTGAAAATCCGCCAGGGTCGCCGCTGCATCGGCGACCGGATTCTGCCACGGTCCGACCATTTGATCGCGCGCTGTCAGCCCGCCGACGGTACGGTCGCCAATCGAAATCAGGAACGTCTTGTCGGCGACCGAGGGAATGCGCAGCACGCGGTACGCCGCTTCGCGCAAATCGATGTCGCTGAGGTCGAACTTTGCGGGCTCGCGTTGCACACGCGCGACGCGCCGCATCATTTTCGGTGGCTTGCCGAATAACATGCCGAGCTCGACATCGACCGGCAGATTAGCGAAATGGTCGTCGGCAACCGTCAGATGCGGTTCGGCAGTCGCGACGCCGACGACCGCGAACGGACAACGTTCGCGCTCGCACAACTCGCGGAACCTCGCCAGATTTTCGGGCGCCAGGGCGAGAACGTAGCGCTCCTGCGA
>JACDAM010000135.1 GCA_013695435.1 Burkholderiales bacterium
CGCGGCGTGCCGACCGCGATGCCGATATCGAAATAACCGTGATAGACGATATCTTTGCCGTCAATCGAAGCGTTGACGACCGGAAATTTTTTCAGGGCGGCAACCGATGCCTTGACGAAAAACGACATGAAACCGAGTTTGACCCCGTGCTCTTTTTCGAACTTGTCCTTGTAGCGGTTGCGCAGCTCGATCACCGGCTGCATGTTGACTTCGTTGAACGTCGTCAGAATCGCCGCGGTCGCTTGTGATTGCACGAGCCGCTCAGCGATGCGCGCGCGCAGCCGCGACATCGGCGCGCGCGTTTCCGGGCGCTCGCCGGCGGGCGCTGGCTTTGCATCGAGCGGTTTCGCGGCGGCGGACGCTCCGCTATCCGGCTGCCGGGCCGGACGCGCGTCAGCTTGCGCCGGGCGATCCTGATTCAGCACATCGTCTTTGGTGACACGGCCGCCGCGGCCTGTGCCCTGGAATTCGCTGGTGTCGATGCCGCGATCGGCCGCAGCTTTTTTTGCCGCCGGCATCAGCACCGGTTCGTCAGCCTGCTGCTTGCCTTTGCTGCCTTTCGCTTGCGGTTTCGCGGCCGCCGACGTTTGCCCGTCTGCTCGCTTTTGCCCTTCCGCCGGTGTTTGCCCTTCTCGTGCGACTTGGCCGTCACCCGCCTTGGCTTTGCCGGGCGCCGGTGCGATCGCTTCGGTGTCTATGGTCGCGATCACGTCATCGCTGCCGACCGTGGCGCCATCGCTCTTGATGATCTGCTTCAGCAGCCCGGCCGCCGGAGCCGGCAGCTCGAGCACGACCTTGTCGGTCTCGACGTCGATCAGATTCTCGTCGCGCTGGACGTATTCGCCGGCTTTCTTGTGCCACGACAGCAAAGTCGCTTCGGCGACCGATTCAGACAGAACCGGAACTTTGACTTCAACTAGCATGATTGCTCCGTCGTTATTGATCCGCTAACAGGCTGTTAAAAACGTAGTGAGCGCAGCCAAGACGAGGTGCTGCGGGCCGAAAAAGCGGAATGTATATGGGAATACATGAGCATTTTGAGGCCCTGAGTAACGAAGTATTGGCAAGCGCAGTAGTTTTCAACAGCCTGTTAATGCGGTTTCCATGTCGTCGTCAGTTCGTCGCGAAACACCGCATCGACCAGCGCTTTCTGCTCGGCATTATGCCTGGCCAGATAGCCGGCGGCCGGCGACGCCGACGAAGCCCGCAGCGCGTAGCTCAATTTCTGGTCGGGCCGCATATGGCGCAACAGGTAGTGCTGGATGCGATGCCAGGCGCCTTGATTACCCGGCTCTTCCTGCGCCCACAGCACTTCCTTTGCGTTCGGATACAAATCGATCTGCGCCTTGAATTCCTCATGCGGAAACGGGTAGAGCTGCGGGATGCGCACGATCGCAATATCGCTCACATCGCGCTCGCGGCGCGCGGCGAGAATATCGTAGAACACTTTTCCGGCGCAAAACACGATGCGGCGCACCTTGCCGGCATCGATGTCGGTATTGGCTTCGCCGTTGACCGGGCGAAAGCTGATGCTGGCGAGATCGTCGAGACTCGATACCGAATCCTTGTGCCGGAGCAGGCTTTTCGGGCTCATGATGACGAGCGGCTTTCGATACGGGCGCAGCATCTGGCGGCGCAACAGATGAAACATTTGCGCAGGCGACGATGGCACGCACACCTGGATATTGTAATCCGCGCACATCTGCAGGTAACGCTCGAGACGCGCCGACGAGTGTTCCGGCCCCTGGCCTTCGTAACCGTGCGGCAGCATCAACACCAACCCGCAAATGCGGCCCCATTTCGCTTCGCCGGAAGTGATGAACTGGTCGATGACGACTTGCGCGCCGTTCGCGAAATCACCGAACTGTGCTTCCCACACCACGAGCTCATTCGGATCGGTCGTCGAATAGCCGTATTCGAAACCGAGCACGGCCTCTTCCGACAGCACCGAATCGATGACCACGAAACTCCCCTGGTTATCGGAGATGTTGCACAACGGTATGTACACGCCGTCATTCCATTTCTCGCGGTTCTGGTCGTGCAGGACGGCGTGGCGATGGAAGAACGTGCCGCGCCCGGAATCCTGGCCCGAAATGCGCACCGCATAGCCATCCTTGAGCAGCGATGCGTAGGCCAGATTCTCCGCCATGCCCCAATCGAGCGGGAGCTTGCCCTGCCCCATCAGGCGGCGATCGGCGAGGATTTTTTCGACGCGCGAATGCAGCTTGAAATTCTCGGGAACCGTGGTCAGGCGTTCCGACAAGCGCTTGAGTTCCGCGAGAGGGATCGAGGTATCGACTTTCTGCGTCCATTTCGTGTTTATGAACGGCGACCAGTCGACCGCGAACGGCGGTTTGTAATTCGACAATATGGTTTTGTTGGTATGGCGGCCGGCATCGAGCGCGTTGCGATAGTCTTCGACCATGGCGTCGGCTTCGTCGCTGGTCAGCACGCGCTGCGCGATCAGCTTGTCGACATAAAGCTTGCGCGAGCCCGGATGCGCGTTGACTTTTTTATACATCAAGGGCTGCGTCACCATGGGCTCGTCCTGCTCGTTGTGGCCGAGCTTACGGAAACAGATCATGTCGATCACGACGTCTTTCTGGAACTGCATGCGGAAATCGAACGCGATTTCGGTCGCCAGCAGCAGCGCTTCCGGATCGTCGCCGTTGACGTGCAGAATCGGCGCCTC
>JACDAM010000136.1 GCA_013695435.1 Burkholderiales bacterium
TCTGCGACGCAGAATTTCCTGACCCAGCAGATGTACCGTCATCGCATAAAAAACGCTGCGGTTATAGCGCGTAATCACGTAAAAATTATTCAGCCCCAGCCAGTATTGCAGGCCATCTTCGGCTTCCAGGGTGAACAGCGTGGCCAGCGTACCGGCCGGCAAGGTTTCGCGCACCGTCACCAGCGCGCTCTGGAATTCGGCAAGCGTCGTTTGCGGTTTGATTTCGCGCTGCAGGAACTGCTGAGTGTTGTCGAACGCGCCGGCGCGAAGCACGACTGGCGCGCCGTGCTGCCAGCCGTATTCGCGATAATAGTTGGCGGCGCTGCCAATCGCATCCGACGCCTGCCATAAATCGATCCGGCCGTCGCCATCGAAATCGACGGCATAGCGGCGATAGCTGCTCGGAATGAACTGCCCCAGCCCCATCGCGCCGGCATACGAGCCTTTCAGGCTCAGTGGATCGAAGCCGGATTCGCGCGCGAGCAGCAGGTATTGTTCGAGCTCGCCGCGAAAAAATTCGGCGCGCCGCGGATAGTCGAACGCCAGCGTAACCAGCGCGTCGAGCACGCGATAGCGGCCGGTATTTCTGCCGTAAAACGTTTCCACTCCTATCGTCGCCACGATGATTTCCGGCGCGACGCCGAATTCGCGTTCGGCCCGCGCAAGCCCGGCTTCGTGATCGCGCCAGAATTGCACCCCGCCTTCGATGCGGGAAGTCGTCAGAAACGGGGGATAGTATTCGGTCCATGGTCTGATCGTCGCGGGCGTGGTTATCGCCCTGATGATCGAAGGCTGAAAGCGCGCCTCGCGCAGGGTTTTTCGCAGCGCCGGCGCTTTGAAATGATGCCTCGCCGCGACTTCCCGAATGAACCGTTCGACCTCCTTGTCCAAAGGCTGCGCGGCGCTCGCGAAAGCCGGAACGACAAACAGAACGGTGAGCAGCAGTTTTTTCAGCATTGTCGTCATTGATTGCGCGCAGCGTTTCCGATATCGGTGCTGTTGAATTCTATCAGCGGCATTCCATTACATCTTTCAAACAATGCTTTCGTCTTATACTTGCAACAAATCCGTAACATGCGCGCGCTACAGTTTTGAGACAATCGAATGGCTGCTAAAAAAGCGGCAAAAGACATTCCCGTCGTGACCCAGTATCGCTCCCCGGATCTTTATCTGAATCGAGAGCTGCAGCAGCTCGAATTCAATCGCCGCGTTCTCGCGCTCGCCGAAAACGTCGAAGTGCCGCTGCTCGAACGCCTGAAATATCTTTGCATCGTCAGCAGCAATCTCGACGAATTTTTCGAGATCCGCGTCGCCGGGTTGAAAGAACAGATCGGCCTGGACGCGCGAGTCAACAGCCCCGACGGTCTCCCCGCCGCGCAGATTTTCGCGCTGGTCGCGGCGCAAAGCCACGAGCTGGTTGCCCGCCAGTACAAGTTGTTCAACGAAAACATTCTGCCGCACCTAGCCGGGCACAGCATACGATTTCTGCGTCGCGATGAACTCGATGCAGCCCAGCGCGAATGGGTCAAAGGCTATTTTCTGCGCGAGATGATTCCGGTGTTGACGCCGATCGGCCTCGATCCCGCCCATCCGTTTCCGCGCGTGCTGAACAAGAGCCTGAATTTCGCGGTGGAACTCGATGGACGCGATGCGTTCGGGCGCAGTTCCGGCGCCGCCATCGTACAGGCGCCGCGCGTTCTGCCGCGCGTGATCAGCCTGCCGGCGGAGCTGGCCGGGGCCGACTACAGTTTCATATTTCTGTCATCCATCCTGCACGCGCACATCGGCGATCTGTTCAGCGGCATGGACGTGCTCGGCTGCTATCAATTCCGGGTCACGCGCAACAGCGATCTTTTCGTCGACGAAGAAGAGGTCAAGAACCTGCGCACCGCATTGCAGGGCGAATTGCCGCAGCGCCATTTCGGCAACGCCGTGCGGCTCGAAGTCGCCGATAACTGTTCGCAAGTCATGGCCGACTTCCTGCTGCAGCAATTCGATCTGGGTAACGAAGATTTGTATCGCGTCAAAGGCCCGGTCAATCTGGTGCGCCTGATGAATGTCCCCGATCGCGTCGCCCGGCCCGATTTGAAGTTCGCGCCGTTCGTTCCCGGCGTGCCCGCCGCTCTGGTCAAGCAGCGCGACCTGTTCCGGACGATCCGCAAGGGCGACATTCTGCTGCATCATCCGTTTCAGTCGTTCCAACCCGTTATCGATTTCATCAAGCAGGCCGCGCACGATCCGCAGGTCGTGGCGATCAAGCAGACGGTTTACCGGACCGGCACCGACTCGGAATTGATGGAAACCCTGATCACCGCCGCCGAGCGCGGCAAGGAAGTCACCGTCATCGTCGAACTGCTGGCGCGCTTCGACGAGGAGGCGAACATCAATTGGGCGAGCCGCCTGGAGCACGTCGGCGCGCATGTCGTTTACGGCGTGGTCGGTCATAAAACGCACGCGAAAATGGCGCTGGTCGTGCGCCGCGAGGAAGGCGGCCTGCGCCGCTATGCGCACCTCGGCACCGGCAATTACCACACGCGCACGGCAACGCTGTACACCGACTGCGGCTTATTCACTTGTCATGAAGCGCTATGCGCCGACATCCACGAAGTGTTTGCGCAGCTTACCGGGCTCGGTCGCGCCGGCAAACTGAAGCACCTGTGGCTCGCGCCGTTCCGGCTGCACGCCGAAGTATTGCGTGCGATCCAGACCGAAACGCGGCACGCGCAGGCCGGCCGCAAAGCGGCGATCATCGCCAAGATGAACGCGCTGCTCGAACCGAAAATCATAGCCGCGCTGTACGAAGCATCGCAGGCCGGCGTCAGCATCGATCTGATCGTTCGCGGCGTGTGCGCCCTGCGTCCTGGCATAGCCGGCGTTTCGGAAAACATTCGCGTGCGCTCCGTGGTCGGCCGCTTTCTCGAACACACGCGAATTTTTTATTTCACGAACGATGGCGCACAGGATATGTATCTGTCGAGCGCCGACTGGATGGAGCGCAACTTCTTCCGCCGCATCGAAATCTGTTTCCCGATACTCGACGGCAAAGTGAAGAAACGCCTGTTGCGCGAGGGGTTAAAGCCTTACCTGGCCAACAATGGCGGCGCCTGGGATCTGCAGCCCGGCGGCACTTACCGCCGCCGGGCCTCGCGCCGCGGCAAGACGCCGAGCGCGCAATCAAAGCTGCTCGCCGAACTCGCCATGCGCAGCGACGATATAACGCCGCCATCCTGAGCGCAGCACGCCGTCAGCGACAACCCGCCGCCGAGCGCCGGGCGGAAAGTACGATGCTTACGCAACCAACTCGGCGCTGTTTTCAAGCTCGGACAAGGCGCTGATATTCAGTTCGAACCCGAGTTTTTTCCACTCCCGCACTTCTTCGCGGAGCGCGTGCGCGGTCTGCGGATTGAGCGCGAGCCATTCGCGATCGATGTCGAGGCAGTGCCGTCCGGCATCGAGCACGGAGCGGATTTCCGGCAGCGCGATATCGCTGCGGCTGCGCTGAAACAGGGCGGCGAGCCGCAGCGCGATGACGATCGCCCAATCGCTTTCGCGCACAATGACATTGCGGGTTTTCAGTAACGAACCGCGATGGGCGAGCGTGAGCAAGGCGAGACGCCCTTGTTCCATCTTCGAGAAGCCCGGCATGTCGGCGTTCTGGATGATGTAGCCGGAGTGCTTGTGATAGCCGCTGTAGGCGACGGAAATGCCGATTTCGTGCAGGTCGGCCGCCCATCCGGTCAGGCGCGCCATGGCCGCGCGCTCGGAGCGGAAGCCCTGGTCGAACTGGCCAAGCAGGTGCAAGGCCAGCGCCTTGACGCGCGCCGCCTGGGCTACATCGACGTGATAGCGCTGCATGAACTGGCGCACCGTAACATCGCGCATATCGTGGTGGTGAGCGCGCCCGAGCATGTCGTACAGAATTCCCTGGCGCATCGCTCCGCCAGAGGTGGCCATATGGCGCACGCCGAGTTCGGAAAACACTGCCCTCATGATGGCGAAGCCGCCCGGCAATACCGGCGCGCGATCGGCCGCCAAACCGGGCAGCGACAAGCGATCGATGTCGCCGGCTTTCACCAGCGCCGCGCGCAACTTCTGCAACCCGTCACTGGTGATGCCGGATTCCGCATAACCGTTCGCTTCGAGCACGTCGGCGATCGCCGCGGCGGTGCCCGAAGAGCCGATCGCCTGTTCCCATGACGCGGCGCTGAATTCCTTGACGATCGTCAGCAACTCGGTTTGCGCGGCGAGTTCGGCCTGGCGCAAATTTTTTTCGCTGATCCTGCCGTCAGGAAAAAACCGGCGCGTATAACCGATGCAACCCATGTAAAGACTTTCCAGCTTGATCGGCTCGGTGCCGCGGCCGATGATAAGTTCGGTCGAGCCGCCGCCGATATCGACCACCAGCCGCGTCTCGGTCCCCGCCGGCAAACTGTGGGAGACGCCGAGATAGATCAGCCTCGCCTCCTCCCTTCCGGCAACGATCTCGATCGGGAAGCCCAGCGCACGTTCCGCTTTCTCCAGGAACTGCGCAGCGTTTTTTGCCACGCGCAGCGAATTGGTTCCGACCGCGCGCACCGAATCGGCCGGCAGATCGCGCAGCCGCTCGCCGAAGCGCATCAGGCACTCGAGCGCGCGTCTCTGCGATGCCGCATCGAGATATTTGTCATCCGTCAGGCCGGCGGCGAGACGAACCGTTTCCTTGAGCGAATCGAGCGGATAAACCAGATCGCCGACGACACGCGCGACCTGCACGCGAAAACTGTTCGAACCGAGATCGACGGCGGCGATAACATCTTCCATGATGTGCTCCAGCATGCGGTAATGCGGATTTTACCGGCAGCGCGATGACGACAGGATGATTTAGAACTTGTCTGACTGTAAAGCCTGACCGTGTGGGAAATACTGCGCTACAGGCTTCACACAAAAGCATAATCTGCCTCCTTGCCCTTCCGCACCCAAAAAATCCAGATGACAACCACGCCCGCCTACACCGAGCTTTGCCGCATCCATTCGCGTCTTCATCGCTATAACCACCTGGCCGCCATTGTCGGCTGGGACCGCAACGCGATGATGCCGCCGAAGGGCAACGAGGCGCGTGCCGCGGCCACGGCAGAGCTGAACACGCTGATGCACCGGCTGCGTACCGATCAGCGTCTCGCCGAATGGTTGCGCGCAGCCGGGCAGGAAGCGCTCGACGACAGTGCCCGCGCCAACCTGCGCGAGATGCGGCGCGATTGGCGCAACGCCAACGCTGTGCCGGAGTCGCTGGTCGAGGCGAAGACGCTGGCCGGCGCCAGATGCGAGCACGCCTGGCGCAGTCAGCGGCCGGGCAACGACTGGCGCGGTTTTCTGGACAACTTTCGCGAGGTGGTACGGCTGGCGCGCGAGGAAGCGCAACGGCTTGCCGACGACACCGGGCTCACGCGCTACGATGCGCTGATGGACATTTACGAGCCGGGGGTGCGCGCAGCCGAGATCGATCGCATTTTCGCGGACGTCAAAACGTGGCTGCCGGACCTGATCGCGCGGGTACAAGCAAAGCAGCGTGACGAGACGGTCATCGCCCCGATCGGACCTTTTCCCATTGCAAGCCAGCGCGTGCTGAGCGTGACCGTCATGAAGCTGTTGGGTTTCGATTTCAACGCCGGGCGGCTGGACGAAAGCACCCACCCGTTCAGTGGCGGCGTTCCCGAGGATGTGCGATTGACAACGCGCTACCGCGAAGACGACTTCGCCCAAAGCCTGATGGGGGCGATCCACGAGACCGGCCACGCCCGCTTCGAGCAGAATCTGCCGCGCGCCTGGCTGGGCCAGCCTATCGGCATGGCGCGCTCGTACGGCATTCATGAAAGCCAGAGCCTGGCTTTCGAGATGCAGCTTGCGCGCAGCCGCGGCTTCGTGGGTCTGCTGGCGCCGCTGCTGGCTGCGCATTTTGGCGACCAGCCGGCGTTTGCGGCGGATAACCTGTTTCGGCTGTGGACGCGCGTCACACCGGGCTTGAGCCGCGTGGCAGCCGATGAAATGACCTACCCGGCGCACATCATCCTGCGCTATGAGATCGAACGCGCGCTGGTCGAAGGCGAGATCGAGGCGGAAGACATTCCGGCGCTGTGGGACGAAAAGATGCAAACTTTGCTCGGACTCGACACGCGCGGTAACTTCAAAGACGGCTGCATGCAGGACGTTCACTGGAGCGAAGGCGCGTTCGGCTATTTTCCCAGCTACACGCTCGGCGCGATGTATGCGGCACAGTGGTTTGCCGCGATGCGGCGCGCGGCGCCGGATCTCGATTCCCGAATCGCGGCGGGCGATCTGGTTCCGGTATTCGAGTGGCTTGACGACAACATCTGGTCACAAGCCAGCCGCTGGGACACGCCGGAACTGGTGCGTCGCGCCAGCGGTGAAACGCTCAATCCGGCGCATTTTCGCGCACATTTGGAGGCTCGTTATTTAATGGTTTGTTGAAAAGCTCAAAGCAGTCATCGCGAAGCGGCCTTAAGCCCCGGGGCTTGAAACCGGGGGAAGCAATCTCGCCTTCAGGTGCATCAAGAGCCTGGAGATTGCCCCGTCGCAAAAACGCTCCTCGCAATGACACGTCGTGGCTTTTCAACGTCGGGGTGCCCTGAATCGGATCGCGCACCCTATGATTGGAACAACGGCCGAACCCCTTTATCGCGTCCCTACTCTCAGCCGTTGCTTGAGAAAGCTTGCGCAAACAAACTCGAACGCGAAGGATACGTGGTGTTCTGGGGGATGATCCGAAGAATCCTTGCTCAGCATTGCGAAAATCGCAAAGCGCAACCGTCCGAACGATACGAACCGCGATGGCCCTGAAAAAATCCGAACTTTACTCCTCCCTCTGGTCCAGTTGCGACGAGCTGCGCGGCGGCATGGA
>JACDAM010000137.1 GCA_013695435.1 Burkholderiales bacterium
GTGTCGAAGAGATCCAAGACGCGCTGAGAACCCAGATCGAGGGGCAGCGCGCCGGCATCGTGATCGAGGGTAACCGGCGTACGCCGATCGTATTGCGCGGTACTGAGGCGGTTCGGACGTCCCCGGCCGAGTTTGGCGCGATGCGGATCACCACCCAGCACGGTAGCACCGTCCCATTGACCAGCGTCGCCAAGCTGGAACGGGCGGAAGGTCCGGTCAAGATCGATCGGGAAATGGGCAGCCGCTACAGCGTGGTCATCGCCAACGTCGGCGGCCGTGACCTCGTCGGTTTCGTCGAAGAGGCGAAGGCGCTCGTTACACAGAAATTGCCCTTACCCACCGGCTACCGCATCACTTGGGGCGGACAGTTCGAGAACCAGCAGCGCGCGGCGGCGCGATTGACGGTTGTCGTGCCAGTCGCACTCGGTCTCATCTTCGTGCTGCTGTTCTCGACCTTCGGTTCGGTGCGCCAGGCGCTTCTTATCCTCAGCAATATCCCGTTTGCGCTGGTCGGCGGCATTGTCGCCTTGTGGCTCACCGGGGAATACCTGTCGGTGCCGGCGTCGGTGGGCTTCATCGCGCTACTCGGTATCGCAGTCCTGAATGGAGTCGTGCTGGTCAGTTATTTTAATCAATTGCAAAGCGAAGGGATGAAATTGAGCGAAGTCGTCGTCCAGGGAGCGAAGCGACGTTTGCGACCGGTGTTGATGACCGCCGCCATTACGGCGTTCGGACTGATCCCGCTGCTGTTCGCGACGGGGCCGGGTTCGGAGATTCAGCGACCGCTCGCCATCGTCGTGATCGGCGGCCTGATTACCGCGACGGCGCTGACGCTTATGCTGCTTCCCATCCTGTATTTACGCTTCGCTTTTCCGAAACGAGAGGTTTCCCATGTCTGAACTTTGCTTAACACTGTTGTGTCCGCCAGCTATCGAGGAAAAACTGCTCGATCTGCTGCTTCTGTCACCCAACGCGACGGTTTTCACCAGCGCGCCGATCGCGGCACACGGCCTCGCCCAAGAGAATCTGAATCAAACGGAACAGGTCATGGGTCGGGTGCGCGCCACACAGATACAGCTGATATTTGCTGCCGCCGACAAGACGACGCTGTTCGAACATATTCGCCAGCAATTCGCCGGCACAGGCCTGCGTTATTGGGTTACGTCGCTCATCGAAGCGGGAGAGATCGTATGATGATTCGACCGTTCCTAATCGGCCTACTGACCCTCTCTGGCGCCGTGCATGCGGCCCAGCCTGTGAATCCACCAGGACTCTTGTCAAGCGAAATTGTGCGTCCGCTGCTCGAACAGGACCCCGGCGTCGCCGCAGCGCGCGCCGGGCTGGAAGTCGCTCGACAAGAGGCGGGCATTCTCGATAAATCGACCTATGAATGGACCACTCGCGCGACCGGGCAGCAGCGGCGGATGGATAGCGGCCCCCGCTATAACGAATGGAACATAGGCGTCGAGCGGACCATCCGGCTGCCCGGTAAAGCCGCGGCCGATCGCAGCATCGGCAAGGCAACCGTCGAAGAGTCCCAGGCGCGTAATGGCGAAGCGCTGCTGAAAGCGGCTCGTGAATTAATGGCGCTGTGGGTGGACTGGCTCGCGGCCGAACGCGCGCGTGAACTAGCCGCGAATAATCTCCAGTCGATACAGACCAGCCTCACGGCAGTGGAGAAGCGCGCCCGCGCCGGCGATGCCTCGAAATTGGATGTGAGCATTGCCCGCGCCGAACTGGCCGAGCATAGACGATTGGACAATGACGCGAAGACGCAGGCCGCCGCAACTTGGTCGCGTCTATCCACACGCTTTCCTGGGTTGAAGCGTCAGATACAGGCCCTGCCCAAGCCGTTGCCGATTGGGGAGAACGCAGCTTTTTTTCGCGACCGCATCCTGGCTGAAAGCGATGAGTTGAAGGTCGTGCAAGCGCAGATGCGGACGGCTCAAAGTCACGTAGAACGAGCGCGTGCGGACAAGATCCCCGATCCAACCCTAGGGGTCTATACGGCTTCAGAGGTCGGTGGGCAGG
>JACDAM010000138.1 GCA_013695435.1 Burkholderiales bacterium
ACGCCGCGGCGCCCCGCGCCGTTCGCAATGGCTATGCGACTTTAGGCGAGGTCGCGAATTTCGAAGTCGCGCCGGGCCCCAACCAGATCAGCCGCGAAAACGGTAAGCGCCGCGCCGTCGTCACGGCTAATGTGCGCGGTCGCGATATCGGGTCTTTCGTAGCCGACGCGCAGACCGCTATCAGCGAACAGGTCAAGATTCCAACCGGTTACTGGATCGCCTGGGGTGGTCAGTTCGAGCAACTGATTTCTGCCGCGAATCGCCTGCAGATCGTAGTCCCCATTGCGCTCGGGCTGATTTTCCTGCTGCTATATTCGATGTTCGGAAATTTCAAGGACGGCTTGCTGGTATTTACCGGCGTGCCGTTCGCGCTGACGGGCGGTCTGCTCGCGCTGTGGCTTCGCGATATTCCGCTGTCGATTTCCGCTGGGGTCGGATTTATCGCGTTGTCTGGCGTCGCGGTTTTGAACGGCTTGGTGATGATTTCCTTTATTCGATCATTGCGCGAAGAAGGCCGATCGCTCGACGATGCGATACAGGTCGGCGCATTGACCCGGCTGCGGCCGGTGCTGATGACCGCACTCGTCGCGTCACTCGGATTTATCCCGATGGCATTGGCGACCGGAACCGGCGCCGAAGTGCAGCGGCCGCTTGCGACCGTTGTAATCGGCGGCATTCTGTCGTCGACGGCGCTCACGCTATTGGTGCTGCCGGTGCTGTATCGTCTGGCGCACCAAAGGCGCGCGGACGCAGCCGCTGCCCGAAAACTGCAAACCGCGGGCGCATGAGTACAGCAGCGGCGCCGTCGCTTCGGCGGAACAGGCCGTATCTATTCCTGTTTTCGGCGCAAGTCATTTCACTCGCCGGCAGCGGCATCACGACTGTCGGGCTCGCGCTGTTCGCATACCAACTTGTGGGCGGCGAGTCCGCGGCAGCGGTCATCGGTAACGCGCTAATGCTGCGCATCCTCGCGTTCCTGCTGTTTTCGCAGCCGGCCGGCATCATGGCCGACCGCTTGAATCGCAAACGGATATTGATTGCGGCGGACCTTATCCGCTTCGGCTTGCTCGCGCTTTTTCCTTTCATCGACAGCGTCTGGCAGATTTATTTGCTGATCTTCGCCATCAACGCAGTAACTGCGTTTTTTACGCCGGCGTTTGAGGCGTCACTTCCGGATGTTGTCGGCAGCGAGCACTATGTGAAGGCCGTGTCGTTGTCGCGCATCGCTGTCGATGTTGAATCCGTGGCTTCGCCGGCTCTGGCTGGATTGCTGCTGGCCGCAGTCGGACTGCGCTGGCTGTTCTGGTTCGATGCGATCACGTACCTGGTTTCGGCTTTGCTGGTATTTCTGAGCGCGATCCGTTCAACGCCAGTCATAGCCGCCAAGCTGCGCCTGAAAAGCTTCTTTGCAGAACTAGCCTTCGGCACGTGCATTCTGCTGCGCGAAGTTTCGCTGCGGCGAGCGCTGCTGCTTAGCTTCGTTGAAGCGACTGCCGGCGCGGTGGCGATTGTTTCGACAGTAGTGTACGTGCGTGACGTGCTGCTGCTGGGCGATACCGCGTTTGCGCTACTGATGGCCGGTCTGGGGCTGGGCTCGACGGTGACGGCATTGCTATTAAGCCGACTAAGCGGCCGCTACGAATCGCGCAGCCCCGATCAAGAGGGGCGGCACGCGCGGCAGCATCGCTGGGCGGACTCGGCTTTACTCATCGGCGGCATGTTGCTGGGCCTGCTGCTGCTACCGGGATTCATGCAGCCTGCAGTCTTCTGGTTCGCGCTGCTCTGGATGTTCAATGGCGCCGGTCAGGCGCTGATCGCGATTCCGTCGTCGACGCTGCTGGCCGCGCACACTGTCAGCGCCGAGCGCGGGCGCGCCTACGCCGCGTATTTCGCGTTAACTCATGCGTTCTGGCTGATCACCTACCCGGCTGTCGGACATGCAACTTCGGCTTTCGGTGCCCCGATTACCTTTACCGTCGCAGGCGGCGTTTGTTTGCTGATTACTTTGATGGTATTCATAACGACCCGACAAAAATTCGTTCCTCATGTTCACAGCGACAAAAGCTCGGGAGCGAATACGCGTTTTTCCTAAATCAGCCCTTACTATAGACCGATAACGTTCACAAAAAGTAAGTGCACTACATCTCATTAAAAATTCACACAGTCTGCCGCTTGACTATCTCTCGTAGTGAGTCTCCGGCCCAGAATGCAACGGCTCGCATGCGTATGGCGCTCGCTGAAGGCTGCGGCCGCCAGCTACGCCGTTTGCGCTTCCGGCAAACAGGAAATACCGATAACGGTATCTCAACGCCATTTCGACCCGCGACATCGAAACATGGACGAAAAGCCATGGTTACAGGTGATTCCGGATAGCGACATGCGCGATTCGGTGAAAGGCGGTAGCCACTCGGGCGGTCTCTTGAAAAGCGTTGTTTTGTTTAAGGCCACTTCATGACTCTGTGCCTGATCCGCGGCGCGGGCGACATCGGCTCGGCGATCGCCCATGTATTGTTCAGGCACGGCCATCGTCCGGTACTGCTTGACGATCCGGCGCCGAACCATCCGCGCAGAGGCATGGCATTTATCGATGCGGTCTATGATGGCGCCGCATCGCTGGAAGGTGTGCTCGCCAAGCGCGTTCGCGACCGTGAAGATGTTCCTTACATGCTGAACTGCACGCGTGCGATTCCGGTGTTAGTGCAGACACTCGATGCGGCGCTTGCCCTCGTGACGCCCGACGTACTTGTCGATGCGCGCATGCGCAAGCGGGGAACACCGGAAATGCAACGCGGTCTGGCGCGGCTGACGATAGGCCTTGGACCGAACTTCGTCGCCGGGAAACATACCGATCTGGCGGTGGAAACGCGTTGGGGTGATGATTTGGGACTAGTGATCGCTGCCGGCAGCACAAAACCGCTGGCGGGCGAACCAAATCCTATAGAGGGCATCGGACGAGAGCGCTACGTGTATGCGCCGGTATCTGGGCGCCTCGAGACAGGCCGCAATATCGGCGATACGGTTGCCGCGGGAGAAGTGATCGGGCGTCTCGATGCTCAATTGCTCGTAGCGCCTATCGCGGGATGTATCCGTGGGCTTACGCGCGCAGGCGCCTGGGTGGAGCGCTATGACAAAATCATTGAAATCGACCCGCGCGGCGACCCTTCATTTGCCTTTGGTATCGGCGAACGGCCGAAAAGAATCGCCGAGAACGTTCTCGCCACTTTAGATTGACTGGGTCGATGCAAAGCGGGTGATCGGAGCGAACTGGGTCGTTCAAAGAACGAACTATTTTCTCCTCTCGATTCACAGGAAGCTGTGAACGACTGTTTCGAGATACGGGTTTCCGCAAGGCGCGGTCCCTTATCTATCGACGAATTCACACTTCCTTCAGCAGTCTTAAGATCTTTCGGCCACCTCGGTTTTCGTTTGATCCAGCGCCGCTTTAACTCCCCGTGCCAGATCGGTTGCCTTGCCCACACCCCAGTAATGCAGAAAGACAATGCGCGGAGATTCCATCAGCATGTGATTGTGGATGGCGACGATATTGATGTTGGCATCGCGCAATGCCTTCAGCACGCCTTGCACCTCGTTCTCGAGCATCGCGAAGTCTCCGTCGACCAACGCCTGCTGGTCGCTTCCGGCAAATGCCGCCCAGGTGTTGACGCCCATGGCGTTGCCCATCGCATGCCCTTCCATTTCGGTTGTGCGACCCACGGTAATTTTGTAGACGCCATCATTCATTTCACCGCTTGCGCCGATGATGGCGGCGATCGGCTTGGGATCGAGTGTCGTTTTTGCGGGGTCGATCTGTGCGCGCGGCCCGGAGCCTTTGCCGCCGCTGGTCGCATTGATTTTCTCGAATACCTCGCCGACGGCGGCAGCCAGTTTCTCTTCGTCGCCCATGCCGCCGATGTGCATGAACATGACTTTGGGCGTGTCCCAGAAGAAGTGGTTATGCAGCGCAGTCACTTCCAGACCGTTTTCCAGCGCAACGCTCATGACAGGGTTCACCTGATCTTCAAGCACCACCACATCGCCCATCACCATCGTGTGCTCACCGGTTTTGGTAAACGCGGCCCATGCCGTAAGGCCGAGCGCCGGGGTGACTTTCACGCCCGCAGCAGTCAGGTTCAGATCCTTGCGCGGCATGCTCACCTTGAACACGCGCTCCTTTTCGTCGAGCTTTCCTTTCAAGCCCGTTAGCTGTTCAATGCGCTGCGTATTGAGTTTCGCGGACTCCGCATTGGCGAGGCCGATAAAGCTGGTGAGTCCGAGCAGGGTAACGAGTGCCACGATTAGCCGATAACGGTGCATGAGTTGCTCCTCAAGTGGTATTATTGTTAGATACGCTACATTTTAGTAAAGTTCACTACATGTCTCCCGCTTGGCTATCTCTCGTGATGAGCCTCCCGACTCAGAATGCGACTGCGCGAATGCGGGTCTGGCGCTCCCTGAAAAGTCTGGGCTGCGTGGCGCTGCGCGATGGCGTTTACCTGGTTCCTTATGG
>JACDAM010000139.1 GCA_013695435.1 Burkholderiales bacterium
GCGCAGTTCGTCAGCGGGTTCGGCTCGTCCGACGTTTCCATGTACCAGGTTGCCGGTACGAAAGGCGATCTGCGGCTGGACCCGGGCTACGAAATCGCCGCCGAACTCACGCATCGCCTGACCATAGGCGGCAAGACGCGCAAGCGCGCGTTTGCCAGACGCGATCAGTTCGCGCCCGAACTGTTGTATTTTTCGAACTGCGTGCTCAATGACGAGACTCCCGAACCCTCGGGCAAGGAAGGGCTCGCGGATGTGCGCATCATTACCGCTTTGTATCAATCGATCAAAACCGGCAAACCGGTGAAGCTCGACCTGGCTCCACGCAAAAAACGCCCGCCTCTCGCGCAAGAAATCGTGAGCCCGCCGATCGAGAAACCGGAATTGATCCACGCCGATACACCGACCGGTAGCTGATTTGGAGTATTGCGCCGTTTAGGCGGGCCGATTGTCTCCGTTTGACGACAGATGCCGTTAATTTCCCTTGTGCCCCGCCAGCAGGCGCGGCTTTTCCACATCGGCACGCCGATTGCTTTAATCATCTTGCTGGACGTGCTATGAACATAAAACTACCACTGGAGAAACCATGCGTACGAAAACTTTGACTCTGCTTGCAACACCGATATTCCTGTTGGCGCTGAGTGCGTGCGACAGCCCGCAAAAGGACGTCGCCGAGGCACAGAAGGAAGTCGCCAAGGAACAGCGCGAAGCAAACAAGGAAATTGGGGAAGCGAAAAAGGACGTGGCCGAAGAGAAAAGTGAAGCCATGAACAAACCCATGGATAAAGAACCCATGACGCCGGCGACCCCGCCCGCGCGCTAGACAGTTATATTCCTGCCGGCCGTCGATCATCGCGGCCGAAAAAACCCGCACTTCGTTGGTGCGGGTTTTTTTCGCTTTCCGGTTTTCTGCTTTGCGCTTCCGTTTCAGTTTTTTATTCCAGGTTTTTCAGCCACAACAAGGCCGCGATCGTTTTAGCGTCGCTGATCTTGCCTTCTCTGAGCCACTGCCATGCTTCGGTCCGCGGCAGTATCAGGGTTTCGAGAAACTCGCCGTCTTCACCGGCAGGACCGAGGAACGACAGTTCGCGCGCCAGATAAAGCTCGATGCGTTCGGTCGAATAGGCAACGCACGGATACATAGTCAACAGGTGGCGCCATGATTGCGCGATATAGCCTGTTTCTTCGAGCAGTTCGCGCTTTGCAGTCGCCAGATCTTCCTCGCCGTCTTCGATTTTGCCGGCCGGCAGCTCGTAAAAATGCCTGCGCTGCGCATACCGGTATTGCCGTTCTATCAAGATGCCGCCGTCGTCAAACAGCGGCAGAACCATGACCGCGCCCGAATGGACGACGTACTCGCGGACGGCTTCGCGGCCATCCGGAAGACGCACCTTATCCCGACGAACGTCGAGCAGCCGTCCGCTGAAGACGCTCTCGGAAGCGAGTTGGTGTTCGGTAAAATCGGCCACTGCTCTAAAGCGAGCTCTCGATCGCGTACAGACAAACCGCCATCAGCGACTGCGGCAGAATGCCGAGCGCAAGAATCGCAATGCCATTGATGCTCATGAGCACGGCGACGTCCGTTGGCGGGGCGATAAGCGCGTCGTGTTCGGGTGCTTCGAAATACATCAGGCGCACGACGCGTAAATAATAGAATGCGCCGATCAGCGAAAACATCACGGCGGCCACCGCAAGCCAGACGAAACCCGCATCCGCAACCGCCTGCAGCACCGCAAGCTTCGCGTAAAAGCCGACGGTCGGCGGCAGGCCTATCATCGACAACATCAGCAGCAGCATGACGAAGGCATACCAGGGGCTGCGCGCGTTGAGCCCCTTGAAGTCGCTGAGCTTGTCGGCTTCGAAGCCGGCCCGCGACAGCAGCATGATCATGCCGAAGGCGGCGAGAGTCATCAGCGTGTACACGACAACGTAGAACATGGCCGCGCTGTAGCCGTCCATGGTCCCGCTCAACAGGCCGAGCATCAGGTAGCCCATGTGCGAAATGCTCGAATAGGCAAGCAAACGTTTGAAATTGCTTTGCGAAATGGCGGTGATTTCGCCGACCGCCAGCGACAGCACGGCAAGTATGATCAGCATCAACTGCCAGTCCGGCAGCGACTCCTGCAAACCTTCGACGAGCAGCCGGATGATGAAGCCGAAAGCCGCCAGCTTCGGCGCCGAACCGATGAACAGCGTCACCGCGGTCGGGGCCCCCTGATAGACGTCCGGCACCCACATATGGAAGGGCGCTGCGCCGAGCTTGAAGCCGATGCCGGCGACGACGAACACCACGCCGAAGCCGAGCACGATGATATTCGCCTGCTGGTTCAGAATCGCGTCGGCGATCTCATTGATGTCCAGACTGCCGGTTGCGCCGTAAACCATCGACATCCCATACAGCAGAATGCCCGACGACAGGGCGCCGAGGATGAAATACTTCATCGCCGCCTCGGTCGCCACCGCCGAATCGCGCTGCATCGCCACCATCGCATACAGGCACAGCGAAAGCAGTTCGAGGCCGAGATACAGCGTCACGAAATGATGAGCCGAAACCATCACCATCATGCCCAGCGTCGCGAACAGCGTCAGCGCCAGAAATTCGCCATGCAGCATGGCGCGCTCGGCGAGATAGCCGCGCGAAAAAACCAGCATCAATACGACCGAAAGATAAATGGCGAGCTTCAGCGCATCGGAGAGCGGATCATCGACGAACCCGCCGGAGAACGCTCGCACCACTTCCGGATCGGCTGTCATGATCGTGATTAACGCGCATCCACCCAGCGCAAGCAGCGTCGCGCCGTAAATCAGCGTGCGCCGCGCCTCGCCGATGAACAGATCGAGAACCAGAATCAGCGACGCCGCCGTTAGCAAAAAAATCTCGGCGTAGGCGGGGCGTAAATCAGCGATCGTCATGATAGGGATTATCGCGGCAGCTTGCTTTGTGCTGCGAGTCCAAGCACGTCGCTCACCGAAGTATGCAGAATTTCGGCGAACGGCTGCGGATAAAGACCGAGCGCCAGAACGCACACGGCGAGCGAACCCAGCACCACGATTTCACGCGCGCCGATGTCGGTCAGCGCCGCGACTTGCGGGTTGGCGACCACGCCGAATACGACGCGTTTGTACATCCATAACGTGTAAGCCGCGCCGAAAATCAGCGTCGTCGCGGCCAGCGCCGCGTACCAGAAACTGGCGCCGGCCGAACCCATGATGACCATGAACTCGCCGACGAAGCCACTGGTGCCCGGCAATCCGGCATTGGCCAATGCGAACAGCATGAAAAACGAGGCGAACACGGGCATGGTGTTCACGACGCCGCCATAGTCGGCGATCATGCGGCTGTGCAATCGATCGTAGAGCACGCCGACGCACAGGAACAGCGCGGCCGATACGAAGCCGTGCGACACCATCTGGATGACCGCGCCTTCCATGCCGTACGGATTGAAAATGAACAGGCCGAGCGTGACGAAACCCATGTGTGCGATCGACGAATAGGCGATCAGCTTTTTCATATCGGTCTGCACCAGCGCGACCAGGCCGATGTACACGATCGCGACCAGCGACAGCGCGATCATCAGCCCCGCGAGTTCGTGGCTGGCATCGGGCGCGATCGGCAGCGACAGACGCAAAAAACCATAAGCGCCAAGCTTCAGCATGATCGCCGCCAGCACCACGGAACCGCCGGTCGGCGCTTCGACGTGGGCGTCGGGCAGCCAGGTGTGCACCGGCCACATCGGCACCTTGACAGCGAAGGCCATGAACAACGCGATGAAAACCAGTATCTGCGCGGATAGCGGCAGCGGCAACGCGTAAAAATCGGACAGCGCAAAGCTGCCGCCGGCAGCGTTGTACAAATAGATAAACGCGACCAGGGTCAGCAGCGAGCCGAGCAGCGTGTATAGAAAAAATTTCATGGCCGCGTAAATCCGGTTCGCTCCGCCCCATACGCCGATAATGATGAACATCGGAATCAGCGTCGCTTCGAAAAAAAAGTAGAACAGCATCGCATCGAGAGCGCTGAAAACGCCGTTCATAAGCCCGGACATGATCAGGAACGCCGCCATATACTGCGGGACTTTCTGCTCGATGACGCGCCAGGCTGCGATCACAACCAGTATCGTTGTAAAGCTGTTCAGCAGGATCAGCAGCAGCGAAATGCCATCGATGCCGACGTGGTAATTGACGTTGTAGCGCTCGATCCACGCTTGCAGTTCGACGAACTGCATGCCGTGCGCGAGCGGATCGAAAGCCGGCCACAGCGGTAGGGTGACCAGGAATCCGGCGAGCGCGCCGACCAGGGCAAGCACGCGAACCAGGCCGGCGCGCGCATCCGAACCGACCGCCAGCACGCCCAGTCCGAATGCGATGGGCAGCCAGATGGCCAGGCTTAAAAGGGGGACAGCGGAAATCATCGTATTCGCTTATTTTCGTAAACCTTCGTAAACCATCCTGCTGTCATTCCCGTGAACCTTGTCCCGGCAGGCTCCAAGCCGGGAGCAGGAATCCGGTTTCGCCTTTCGAAAGTCACTCGATTCCCGCTTCCGCGGGAATGACAGCAAAGTTTTGAGCGAGCGCGTCGACAAGGCCGGGATCAGAGCCTAAACGCGGACAAACCACAATGTCATCAGCAGCAGCACGCCGATGATCATCGTAAATGCATAGTGATAGATATAGCCCGACTGGAACTGGCGGACGATAGCGGAACTCCACGCCACCACACGCGCCGAGCCGTTGACGAAAAACCCGTCGATGACGGCGACATCGCCGATGTTCCACAAACCGCTGCCGACTTTGCGCGCGCCGCCGGCGAAGAACCAGTCGTTGAAACGATCGAAGCCGTATTTCTGCTCGAGCACCGTGTAGATCGCTGCAAAGCTTTGCCGGATACGCGCCGGCCAGGCTGGCCGAACGATATAGAGCAGCCAAGCCGTGGCAACGCCGGCTGCCGCCAGCCAGAAAGGCAAGGTCGTCAGGCCGTGCAGTGCAAACGCACCGCTGCCGTGAAACTCGTCCCTGAGCGCAGCCAACACGTCGTGCGCCGGGGCAACGAGGATGGCATCCGCGAACCAGCCGCCGAACAACATCGGCTCGATGTAAGCCCAGCCGGCGTAGATCGACGGAATCGCCAGCATCACCAGCGGCGCCGTCACCACCCACGATGGTTCGTGCAAATGATGCCGGGTGTCTTCATCCATGCGCGGCTCGCCGTGGAACGTCAGAAACAGCAGGCGGAACGAGTACAACGCAGTAATGAAAACCGCGCTCAGGACCGCGAAGTACGCGACGCCGGACCCCGGCAAAGTCGATGCGTGCACGGCCTCGATGATCGCGTCCTTGGAAAAAAAACCGGCGAACGGCGGAATGCCGGCCAGCGCGAGCGAGCCGATCACGGCGGTCCAGTAGGTGATCGGCAGGGTTTTTTTCAGGCCGCCCATCCTGCGCATATCCTGCTCGTGATGCATGGCAATGATCACCGAGCCCGCGGCGAGGAACAGCAGCGCCTTGAAGAACGCGTGCGTCATCAGATGGAAAATACTCGCGGCGTAGGCCGAGGCGCCGAGCGCCACTGTCATATACCCAAGCTGCGACAAGGTCGAATACGCGACCACGCGCTTGATATCGTTTTGTACCAGGCCCAGGAGCGCCATGAAAAAAGCGGTGATCGCGCCGATCACCATGACGAACGACAGCGCGGCTTCCGACAACTCGAACAAAGGCGACATGCGCGCGACCATGAAAATGCCGGCCGTCACCATGGTCGCGGCGTGGATCAGCGCCGAAATCGGCGTCGGCCCCTCCATCGAATCGGGCAGCCACACGTGCAGCGGAAACTGCGCGGATTTGCCCATCGCGCCGATGAACAGCAGGATGCAAATCACCGTCGGCAGCAGCCATGCGACGCCCGGAATGATTTCGATCGGATGCTGCGCGAACTGCGGCGCCAGCGCAAACACCTGCGCGTAATCGAGCGTTCGGAAATACAGCAGCACGAGTGCGATGCCGAGCAGAAATCCGAAGTCGCCGACCCGGTTGACCAGAAACGCCTTTAGATTGGCGTAGATCGCCGATGGCCGCGTATACCAGAAGCCGATCAGCAGATAGGAAACCAGGCCGACCGCTTCCCAGCCGAAGAACAATTGCAGAAAGTTGTTCGCCATGACCAGCATCAGCATCGCGAACGTGAACAACGAGATATAGCTGAAGAAGCGCTGGTAGCCGGGGTCATCGTGCATGTATCCGATGGTGTAGATGTGCACCATCAGCGACACGAAATTGACGACGACCATCATGGTCGCCGACAGCCGATCGATCAGAAATCCGATCTCGAATACGGTGTCGCCCGAAGTCAGCCACGTATAGACCGCGCCATTGAAAATATTGCCTTGGGCGACATCGCGAAACACGACGAGCGACATCGCAAACGATGCGATCATCAAAGCGATCGCGATGCGGTGCGTCGTTGCCCGGCCGAGCAATTTGCCGAAAAAACCGGCGAGGATCGCCCCGGCCAGCGGCGCCAGCGGAATCAGCAGATAGAGGGTTTTCACTTGTCGGTTTCGTCAGGCGCTATGGCCGGGTTGCGTCCGTTGCGGCAAGCGTCTACCCCTTGAGGCTGTCGAGGTCATCGACGTGTATTGTTTTCAGATTGCGGAACAGCACGACCAGAATCGCGAGTCCGATCGCCGATTCCGCCGCCGCGACCGTCAGGATAAAGAAAACAAAAATCTGCCCGGCGGTGTCGCTCAGATAATGCGAGAACGCAATGAAATTGGTATTCACCGCGAGCAGCATCAGCTCGATCGCCATCAGCAAAACGATCACGTTTTTGCGATTCAGGAAAATGCCGACAATGCTGATCGCGAACAGGATCGCGCCCAGAACCAGGTAATGCGATAACGAAAGCGAGAGCAAAGCTGTTTCCTTGTAAAGTTGTCGTTCCCGCGCACGCGGGAATCCAGCCTGACTTCGCCCGGCTCAAAGCGTGCTTGGACCGAGCATCGCGGGAGCGACGGCGACGCGGCTTATCCGGGACCTCCCTGAGCCCTTTCTTCGGCCGGCTCCGAAGCCATATCGATCATGCGAACGCGATCCTCGCGCCGCACCCCGACCTGCTCGCCAGGATCCTGATAACGGGTATTCTTGCGGCTGCGCAAGGTCAGCGCGATGGCGGCAATGATCGCGACCAGCAATATGACGGCGGCGATCTCGAACGCGTAAACGTACTGCGTATAGATGAGCCGGCCAAGCTCCTTGATGTTGCTGTAACCGGCGGCGTGCTCCGCGGGCGGCGGCATTTGCGCAGTACTGAAGTAACCGCCGCCGACGACCACGATCATCTCGGCGACCAGCAAAGCGCCGACGATGCCGCCGAGCGGCAGGTAATCCCAGAAGCCTTCGCGCAGCCGCGCCAGATTGACGTCCAGCATCATTACGACGAACAGGAACAGCACCATGACCGCGCCGACATAAACCAGCACCAGCGTGATGGCGAGAAACTCGGCCTGCAGCAGCAACCAGATGCCGGCTGCCGCGACGAACGACAGCACGAGAAACAGCGCGGCATGCACCGGATTGCGCGCGGTGATCACGCGCAATGCCGCGTAGATCAGAATCAACGCGAGCGCGTAGAAGATGAAGGCCTGAAAGCTCATCGAAACGCCGCATCGGCCTGGCGCGCACGCGCGATCTCGGCTTCGTATTTGTCGCCGACCGCGAGCAGCATGGGCTTCGTGTAGTACAGATCGCCGCGTTTTTCGCCGTGATACTCGAAGATTCCGGTTTCGACGATCGAATCGACCGGGCACGATTCCTCGCAGTAGCCGCAATACATGCACTTGGTGAGATCGATGTCATAGCGCGTCGTCCGCCGCGTGCCGTCGGCGCGCTGTTCGGATTCGATGGTGATGCACAGGGTCGGGCAAATCGCTTCGCACAGCTTGCACGCGATGCAACGCTCCTCGCCATTCGGGTAGCGGCGCAAGGCGTGCAGTCCGCGAAAGCGCGCGCTGCGCGGCGTTTTTTCCTCCGGATATTGCACGGTGATCTTGCGCCGGAAAAAATGCCGGCCGGTCAGCATCATGCCCGTGACCAGCTCGTACAGCAAAAACGTTTTGAAGAAATCGGCTACGCGCCTCGATATGCGTTTCATATGCGTCTCACGATCACCACAGCCACCAGCCGGCGAGCTTCAGCGCACCGATCACTACGATCCAGATCAAGGTGATCGGGATGAACACCTTCCAGCCGAGTCGCATGATCTGGTCATAGCGGTAACGCGGAAACGTCGCGCGAAACCACAGGAACAAAAACAGCACAAACGCGATCTTGCCGAGCAGCCAAAAGATCGGCGGCACGAACGTAAACGGTGTATCGACAGGCGCCAGCCAGCCGCCGAGGAACATGATCGCGCACAGCGCCGAAACCAGAATCATGTTCGCGTATTCGGCGAGGAAGAACACGCCGAATGCAATGCCCGAATATTCGACGTGGAAGCCGGCGACGATCTCCGTTTCGCCCTCGGCGACGTCGAATGGCGCGCGGTTGGTTTCGGCGACGCCGGATATCAGATAGACGAGGAACAGCGGAAACAGCGGCAACCAGTACCAGCTCCAGAATCCGCCGCCGCGCTGGCCATTCACGATATCGACGAGATTCAGACTTTGCGCCGCCATCAGTACGCCGACCAGGGCGAAGCCCATGGCGATTTCATACGATACGATTTGCGCGGCCGAGCGCATGCTGCCGAGAAACGCATACTTCGAGTTCGACGCCCAGCCGGCGATGATGACGCCATAAACGCCCATCGATGTGATCGCAAGGATGTACAGCAGGCCGGCATCGACATTGGCGAGAACGAGTTCCGGCGAAAACGGCACCACCGCCCACGCCGCCATCGCCGGCATGATGGTCATGACCGGCGCCAGCACGAACAGGAATTTGTTCGCGCCCGACGGCACGATGATTTCCTTCATCAGCAGCTTGAGCACATCGGCAAACGGCTGCAGCAATCCGCGGAAACCGACGCGATTCGGTCCGATGCGAACCTGCATGTAGCCGATGACCTTGCGTTCGGCCAGGGTCAGATAGGCGACCGACAAAACCAGCGGCAGCACGATGGCGACGATTTTGGCCAGGGTCCACACGACTGGCCACGCGGGCCCCAAAAGCTGTTCGACGGAATCCATCATTGCTGCTTCATCGCTGCTTCATCACCGACCTGCGCCACGCGTTCGATCTCGATGGCATCGAACGCGCCGCCCAGCCCGGCGGTCATCGGATGCCCGGCCGCAACCCGCACCGTGCCGTCCGCCAATCCGTCGTCGACTATGACCGCCAGTACCGCCTCGGCGTCGTCCTGGCGCAACCGCACTTGCTCGCCGGGCGCAAGCTGCAGACGCCTGTACAGCGCGCTGTTGATCGAAGCGGTTGGCGCAACCGCGTCGTGCGTCAATTGCAGCGAGACGGCGCGGCGCACGATCGGGTCGGCCTGGTAAATCGGCACGTCGCCGACGCGCCGCAATCCCGTTTCCGACCTGACCGCATGATCGACAGGGGCGCTGGCCAGTTTGTTATTCAGTGACATCGGTAACTGCGCCGCCACGTTCATTTCGGCATACACCTGTTCGCTGCTGTGGTAATCGAAGCCATCGAGGCCGAGCAGATTACCCAGCACGCGCAACACCTTCCACGCCGGCCGCGTCTCGCCGAGCGGCGCAACAACGCCGTTGAAAGTCTGCGCGCGGCCTTCGGTGTTGATGAAAGTGCCGGACGTCTCCGAAAACGGCGCGACCGGCAGCATGACGTGCGCATAGGCGGTCGCGCGATGGCGATATGCGCTCAACGCAACGACGAATTCGGCGGACTGCATCGCAGCCATTGCGCGCTTCGGGTTGTAGGCATCGAGCTCGATTTCGCTGCCGAGTAGCAGCCAGGCTTTGCGCGGTTCCTTCAGCATCGCCGCGGCGTCGAGTCCGCGCGCGCCGCGGTGAAACGGCGTTGCGCCGGCAAGATGAGCGCCAACACTGTTGGCCGCTTCGCCGAGAAAGCCGAGCGTCGCGCCGGTTGCCTGCGCGAGCTGTTGGGCGAGCCAGTGCAATTGCGCGGCTTGTGGATGATGCTGGGCCAGGTTGCCGAGGAAGATGGCGCTGTATTGGCCGGCCTTGAGGCTGGCCGCGATCTTTGCCGCAGCTTCGCCGCCCGGTTCATCCGCGGATGCGCGCGCGGCTTCCACAATTTCCGCAAGCGCAGCCGTCATCGCATGCGGCGCGCTGATGAATTTGTGCGCGATCGCCATATGCCAGTTGTCGTCGAATGGATTGACGACGCTGATCGCAGCACCTTTCCCGGCCGCCTGACGCAGCCGATGCGCAATCAGTGGATGATCCTTGGTCAGATTGCTGCCGATGACAAGCACGCGATCCAGCCTGCCCAAATCAGCGATCTTCAG
>JACDAM010000140.1 GCA_013695435.1 Burkholderiales bacterium
AGAAAGGCGGCATCGAGAATGCGATCGGACGCATGCGCCGCACGCTGCCGCGCAAGACCGACTTGGCCACGCTGTCGCCGCCCGAACTCGATGTCCTGGTAGCCGCCTATAATCACACCCCGCGTAAGTGCCTGGGCTTTCGAACGCCGGCCGAGATATTCCGCGGATTCCTTGAACCGTTGCACTTCAAACGTGAATGCACCTTCCCGCGTGCGCGGGAATGACGATTCCTATTTGTAACGAATTTCAGATTCAGGACGGTAGCCAGGTCGAACCTGGTTTTCGGCAGAACCTTTGGCGTTCATGGCAACCGGGGTTAATGCTGCAGAATCTTGGACAGGAACAAACGCGCGCGCCCGGTCTTTGGCTGCGCGAAAAATTCCGCGGTTGGCGCATCCTCGACGATGCGGCTCTGATCCATGAATACGACGCGGTTGGCGACCTTGCGCGCAAAACCCATCTCGTGCGTCACGACCATCATGGTCATGCCGTCCTGCGCGAGACCGACCATGACGTCGAGCACTTCGTTGATCATTTCGGGATCGAGCGCTGAAGTCGGCTCATCGAACAGCATGGCGACCGGATCCATCGCCAGCGCCCGCGCGATTGCCACGCGCTGCTGCTGACCGCCGGACAACTGCCCCGGATATTTGCCGGCCTGCTCGGCAAGCCCGACGCGATCCAGCAGACTCCTCGCGCGCGTTTCCGCTTCATTCCGCGAGCGCTTCAATACCTTGATCTGGGCGAGGCAGATGTTGGCGAGCACGCTCATGTGCGGATACAGCTCGAAATTCTGGAACACCATGCCGATGCCGCCGCGCAATTTCGGCAAGTTGGTTTTGCGATCGCCGACCGAAACGCCGTTGACAGTTATGCTGCCGCTCTGAAACGGCTCGAGCCCGTTGACGCATTTGATCAGCGTGCTTTTGCCCGAACCGGACGGACCGCAGACGACGACGACTTCGCCCTTGTTCACGCGCGTCGAGCAATCGGTCAAGACCTGGAAGCTGCCGTAATGCTTGCCGACCGCATTGATTTCGATCATGTCGCGAACCTCGTTTGCAACCGTCTGACGAGGCTCGACGCGGCGAAGCTCATCACGAAATAAACCGCGGCAGCGAACAGATACATCTCGGCCAGGCGGCCGTCGCGCGTGCCGACCTTGCTCGCGGCGCCGAGGAAATCCGACAGACTGATCACATAGACGAGCGAAGTGTCCTGAAACAGGATGATGCTTTGCGTCAGCAGCAGCGGCAGCATATTGCGAAACGCCTGCGGCAATATCACCAGACGCATCGCCTGGCCGTAGTTCATGCCAGTGGCATAGGCGGCGGCAAGCTGGCCGCGCGGCACGCTCTGGATGCCGGCGCGAATGATTTCGCAATAGTAGGCCGCCTCGAACAGCGCGAACGCAACGAGCGCCGAATAGAACGCGCCGACCGCAATCCCGGCGTCACCCGTGATCGCTTTCAAAAAAAACGGCACCAGAAAGTAAAACCAGAAGATGACGAGAATCAGCGGTACCGAACGAAACAGATTCACATAGGCGCCCGCGGCCGCGGACAGCAGTCTGACGCCGGACAAGCGAGCGAGCGCGAGCAGCGTGCCCCAGACGATGCCTATCGCCATGGCGAGGAAAAGCAGCTTCAAGGTGAGCACCATGCCGTCGATCAGGAACGGCACGGCGCCGGGGATCGAGCTCCAGTCGAATTCGTAAGTCATGAATCGCGCTCATTCCCGCGTGGGCAGGAACCGCGTCGCGCAGCGCGGCATGTCCCGGGATTCCTGACGAAGCGGATTCGGCAATGCCGGTATGGGATGCGTCCTTTCATTGCGTTCAATTCGTTCCGATGTAACCCGGCACCCGCGTGCGCTTTTCGACCCAGCGCATGGCGAGGATCACGATCATCGTAATCATCAGATACAGCACCGTCGTGACGATAAAAGCCTCGAAGGTCTGCGCCGTGTATTCGGTGATCTGGCGGGTTTGCGCGGTCAGTTCGAGCAGGCCGACGGTCAGCGCGACGGCAGAATTCTTGAAGATGTTCAGAAACTCGGAAGTCATCGGCGGAACGATGACGCGAAAGGCCATCGGCAGCAGCACGTAGCGATAGGTCTGGCGCAACGTCAGGCCAACCGCGAGCGCGGCATTTTTCTGGCCCCGGGCCAGTGACTCGATGCCGGCGCGCACCTGCTCGCAGACGCGGGCCGCGGTGAACAGCCCGAGGCAGACGAACGCCGTCAGGAATTGCGACGTGGTCGGATCCATCTGTTTTATGGCATTGCCGAGTTCGCGCGGCAGCAACTCTGGCACGACGTAAAACCAAACGAACAACTGCACCAGCAGCGGAATATTGCGGAAGATTTCGACGTAGGTCGCGGCGATCCCGGAAAGTACGCGGTTAGGGAGCGTGCGCAGGACGCCGAGCATGCTGCCGAGCACGAATGCGATCAGCCACGCCGCAGCGGCAACCGCCAGCGTCCAGCCCAGCCCCGACAGCAACCAATCGATATAGGTCTCTCCGCCGGAAGGAACTTCGCGAAAGAACACCGACCAGTCCCAGTTGTAATTCATTTCGAATCTTCTCGTTCTACAACGAAAAAAGCTCCGCCTGTGCGGCGGAGCTTTGTCTTTCATGCGCCATCACTACGGGCTATTCGATTGCCTTGTCGTTCGGATTCTTGAACAGCGCCTGCAGCTCGGGGCTCATCGGGAAATCCAGGTTCAGACCCTTGGGCGGGACCGGCGAGGTAAACCATTTCGCGTAGATCTTGTTGATCTGGCCGCTTTTCATCAGGTCGGCGAGCGCCGCATCGACGACTTTCTTGAATTGCGGATCGTCCTTTCGCAGCATGCAGCCATACGCCTCGAACGACTGAGGCTTGCCGACGACGGCCCAGTCCCCCGGCTTGCGCGCTTTCGCGATCTCTCCGAATAACAGCGCATCATCCATCATGAACGCGGCGGCGCGGCCCGATTCGAGCATCAGGAAAGCATCGCCGTGATCCTTGGCGCTGATCACATTCATACCCATATTTTTTTCCTCGTTCATTTTGCGGATCAGCCGTTCCGACGTCGTGCCAGCGGTGGTGACGACGTTCCTGCCTTTGAGGTCGGCGAAATCCTTGACGCCGGAATCCTTGCGAGTCAAAAGCCGCGTTCCGATCTGGAAAATCGAATTGGAAAACGCGACTTGTCTCTGCCGCTCGGTATTGTTGGTCGTCGAACCGCATTCGAGATCGATCGTGCCGTTCTGCATCAGCGGTATCCGCGTCTGCGACGTGACCGGATTCAGCTTTACCTGCAGGTTCGGCATTTTCAGTTCCCGCTTGACCGCGTCGACGATTTTGAGCGCGAGCTCGTGCGAATAGCCCACGACCTGCTGCTTGTCGTCGTAATACGAAAAGGGAATCGACGATTCGCGATGACCGAGCGTAATCGTGCCGCTATCCTTGATTTTTTTCAGCGTTCCGGGTAGTTCCTGCGCGAGCGCGAAGGGGGATGCGGTGAGCGTTGCGCAAAACAAGGCTGCCATCGACGCGCGAACTAAGTTCAGCATAGCTCCTCCTATTGAAATCGGTTTTACTCGAAGTAAGTATAGACGCAATTGTTCCAAACATTGAGACGCCGCGCCCTCGCGGGCAAAGCTCACAGCGTCCAGAGGAGTGCTTATGTATCGCCTGCTTTCGAATTGCCGGTTGCTCACGGCCACCGTGGCGTTTGCGTTGACCTCAGCCGCATACGCGAGTTGCGGCGACAAGGGAATCGCGCTGCAGGTGCTGGGCTCGGGCGGGCCGGAACTGACCGCCGGGCGGGCATCGAGCAGCTACCTGGTATGGGTTGACGGCAAGGCGCGCGCGCTGGTCGATATGGGCGGCGGCGCGGCCTTGCGCTTCGGCGAATCCGGCGCCCTTGTCGGCGATCTCGATATCGCGCTGTTTTCGCATCTGCACGTCGATCACAGCAGCGATTTTCCGGCTTTGATCAAGGCATCGTTCTTTGGCGACCGCAAGCGCGAGTTGCCGGTTTACGGCCCGCCGGGCAATCAGGTGATGCCGGCAACCAGCGCTTTCGTCGCCGGCCTGTTCGCCGAACCCGGCGGCGTGTACCGCTACCTGAGCGCGTTCATGAGCGACAAGGGCGCCTACCGGATCACGGCGAACAACGTGACCCTGAAAGATGACGAAGCGCGCGAGATCGCGCAGAACGAGCGGCTGAAGATTTTCGCCGCCAGGGTCATACACGGGCCGATCCCGGCGCTCGGCTTCCGCGTAGAGGCCGGCGGCAAGAGCATCGTGTTCAGCGGCGACATGAACGGCGAGGGCGCAAGCTTCGCCCAGCTCGCACAGGGCGCCGATATTCTGGTCGCGCACAACGCCGTGCCCGAAGGCGCAGAAGGCGTCGAACGCAAATTGCATATGCCGCCTTCGGTGATCGGGCAGATCGCCGGGAGCGCGAAAGTCGGCCAACTCGTGCTGTCCCACCGGATGCAGCGCACGCTCGGCAAGGAAGCGGAAACGCTGGCTGCGATCAAACAGCATTACCGCGGCAAGGTCAGCTTCGCCGACGATATGGCGTGCTATCCGCTCGCCGGCCCCTGATCGCCGGTTGCGGCCATAATGGTTGCAAAGCGCGTTTGCAAAATGCGTCAGACCCGCCTCGCGCTATTTCCATGCTCACCCCCATCCCGACCTTCCCCGTCCCCGCGACCGAGAAGTTCGGATCTTCGGTCAGCCGCTTGAGACAGGATTGATGAGCCGGTGAGCCCCGCTGCCAACCCGCCTCAAAGCCCGCGAGCCACTCCGTTTCATCGGCCTTGCGAAACCAGCCAGATGCGGTCAAGGGTAGTCGGCCAACCAATAGCGCGCAAGCATGTCCTTGACCCATTCCGCATCGGCCGCACCCGAGCCGAGCCGGCTGATTTGCGCACCGCCTTCGTTTGCCTGCAATTTCGCGAACTGCGCCGACTTCAGATTCGCCGCATGCTGCGCATAACCGAGCCGCTCGAAACGCGTCTGTTCGATAATGATCTGAGCGGGCGGATCAGCGGCAAACCAGATCCAGTGCGCGATGAATTCCGCCATCAACAGGCTCGCTTCTTCGTACACCCGCGGGTCGATGGCGAGCGGCGGTTCGAGCGCGCGGTACTTCGCCGCACCAGCGGAATCGATCGACCATTGCCGGGCCCATTCCGCGGCGCCGGCGGTCGCCACCAGTTCGACCGCGTTCTGCTCGCGTTTGCGCTTCACGCGAAACAGCGCATCCTGGTTCGCGGTCAGCGCGTAACCACAGTATTCGTCAGCGCCCGCCTGAAAAAAAGTCAGCGCGAGTTCGAGCGAACCGTCGACGGCGGTCGCGACGAAAAACCGCGAACTGCTATCGCCATCGGGAAGCGCGTCGACTTTCTGTTCGGTCAAGGCGCCGTTGACGATGGTCGCGGCGCCGCGCAGATTGGCTTCCGTGTTGATCCAACTGACGGCGATCGCGAGCGCCGGGTGCATTTCGGACGCGATGACAAACGGCGGAAACGGAATGCCGCCGGCCGCCTTCACGTCGTACGACAGCGCGCAATCGCTCTGGCTTTCGGTGATGTTGGCGGTGGCCGCGTGTTCCAACAGCAGCGGCGCGAGCGATGCCTTGAAGGCGGCCAGATCGTCCGGCGCGCCTTCGATCCTGATACTGGCGTGAAACAATGCGCTCATCGCCGACATGCTCGTCGCCACACACGACCCGGCCCGATCGGCGTCATCGCGCGGCGCTCGCCAGAGCCTGATCGATATCCCACAGAATGTCGTCGAGCGTCTCCAGTCCGATCGAAAGCCTGATCATTTCCGGCGTCACCCCGGCTGCGATCTGCTCAACTTCCGACATTTGCCGATGCGTGGTCGAGGCCGGATGAATGACCAGTGTTTTGGCATCGCCAACGTTGGCCAGATGGCTCATGAACTGCGCGGCTTCGATGAATTTTATGCCTGCCGCCTGGCCGCCCTTGATGCCGAACGTCAGAATCGAACTGGCGCCGCGCGGCAAATATTTTCTGGCCAGATCGCGATAGCGGCTGTTGTCGAGCCCCGGATAATTGACCCACTCGACAAGCGCGTGCGCGTCGAGAAAGCGCGCGACCGCGAGCGCGTTTTCGCAGTGGCGCTGCATGCGTAATTGCAGGGTTTCGATGCCTTGCAGCAGCAGGAAAGCATTGAAGGGCGACAGTGCCGGGCCGAAGGTGCGCAAGGTCTCCATGCGCGCTTTCATGATGTAGCCGAAGTCGCCGAACGTCTCGTGGAAGATCACCCCGTGATAGCCGCGCGAAGGCTCGGTCATGCCGGGAAACTTGCCGTTGCCCCACGGAAATTTTCCCGATTCGACGACCAGCCCGCCCATCGTCGTGCCATGACCGCCGATGAATTTGGTCGCCGAGTGCACGACGATATCGGCGCCGAAATCGATCGGCCGGCACAGGTACGGAGTCGCGAACGTGTTGTCGACCATCAGCGGTATGCCCGCGTCATGAGCGATAGCGGCGACCGCTTCGATGTCGAACAGGTTGATCTGCGGATTGCCTATCGTCTCGGCATACAGCGCCCTGGTTTTCGGCGTGATCGCACGGGCGAAGTTTCGCGGATCATCGGGGTTGACGAATACGGTATCGATGCCGAGCTTTCTGAAGCTGACATCGAGCTGCGAATACGTGCCGCCGTACAGCGTATTGGCAGCAATCAACTGGTCGCCGGCTTCGAGCAACGTCAGCAACGCGACGGTCTGCGCCGCCATGCCGGACGCCAGCGCGAGTCCGGCGCGGCCGCCCTCCAAAGCTGCGATGCGCTGTTCGAGCACGGCATTGGTCGGGTTCGACAGCCGCGAATAGACGTTGCCGAACGTTTGCACATTGAACAGCGACGCCGCCTGGTCGGCCGAATCGAATACGTAGGAGGTCGTCTGATAGATCGGCAC
>JACDAM010000141.1 GCA_013695435.1 Burkholderiales bacterium
GAATTACGGCGCGTCGAAATCAACTGTTTCTGGGCGCGCGTCCAGTGCGACGCGGGGCAACGATTGACGGTGCGCTCGCACGGGCGCGAAATCGAGTTCGGCCGGCATCTGACCGGACGCCAGCGCATCGCTCTCGCGCGGCGGCTGAAAAAATATCTGGGCACTGCTTATTCGGGGGGAGTATGAAAGCCAGGCTGGCAAACACCATGGTGGGCGGCTTCGTCGCTCTCTGCACCGCCGTCATGTCAGGGGTCGCGCACAGCGCTTTCGAGCTCAACCTGCAGCCGGCGCAAACCGAAATGGCGCGCCAGATGTACGACTTGCACAATCTGATTTTGCTGGTTTGCGCGGTCATCTTCGTAATCGTGTTCGGCATCATGTTTTATTCGATCGTCAAGCATCGCCGCTCAGTCGGACACAAAGCCCAGCACTTCCACGAAAACACCACGGTCGAGATTCTGTGGACCATCATCCCGCTGTTTATTTTGGTCGGCATGGCTTATCCGGCGACCAAAACCATACTCGCGATGAAGGACACTTCGTCGCCCGATATGACCATCAAGGTCACGGGCTACCAGTGGAAGTGGGGGTACGATTATCTGCAGGACGATATCCACTTCTACAGCAACCTGACGACGCCCACGGCGCAGATTCGAAACAACGAGCCCAAAGGCGAACACTATCTGCTCGAAGTCGATAACCCGATGGTCGTGCCTACCGGCAAGAGAGTCCGTGTGCTGTTGACCGCGAATGACGTAATCCATGCCTGGTGGGTTCCGGCGCTCGGGGTCAAGCAGGATGCGATCCCCGGTTTTATCCGCGACAGCTGGTTCAAGGTCGATAAGGAAGGCACCTACCGCGGCCAGTGCGCCGAACTATGCGGCAAGGATCACGCATTCATGCCGATCGTAGTCGAAGCCGTTTCTCCCGAAAAATATGCACAGTGGGTCGCCGCGGAAAAACAGAAGTCGGCGGCAACCAAAGTCGACCCGAACAAGAAGTTTGCACTCGACGAATTGAAAGCGCTGGGCGAGAAGGTTTACGCGAGCAACTGCGTTGCCTGCCATCAGGCCAATGGTCAGGGATTGCCCGGCGTGTTCGCCGCAGTGGATGGCTCCAAGATCGCGACCGGCGACAAGAACGCGCACATAGACATCGTGCTGAACGGCAAGCCGGGAACCGCCATGGCGCCTTTCAAGCAGTTGTCGGATGTCGATATCGCGGCTGTCGTTACCTACGAGCGTAATTCGTGGAGCAACAAGACCGGCGACGCCATCCAGCCGACTGAAATCAAGGCAGTGCGCAAATAGGCGGCGCCAGCGCATAAGCCAACATCCGCATAACGAAGCTGACAGGAGAAGACCATGGAAGCAGTTCAGGGGCACGACGATCATTCGCATGATCACGGTCACGGCTATCAAGGCGGCGTCATGCGCTGGATCACGACGACCAACCACAAGGACATAGGCACGCTGTATCTATGGTTCAGCTTCATCATGTTTCTGTCCGGCGGAACGATGGCGCTGACCATACGCGCCGAGCTGTTCCAGCCCGGTCTGCAAATCGTCGAGCCCGAATTTTTCAACCAGTTGACCACCTTGCACGGCCTCCTCATGGTATTCGGGGCGATCATGCCGGCCTTCGTCGGCTTCGCCAACTGGCAGATTCCGATGATGATAGGCGCGCCCGACATGGCGTTTGCGCGCATGAACAACTGGAGCTTCTGGCTGCTGCCGCCGGCGGGGCTGTTGCTGTTCGGCTCGTTCCTGGTGCCCGGCGGCGCGGCGGCTGGCGGCTGGACGCTGTATGCTCCGCTGTCGATCCAGCTCGGCATCGGCATGGATTTGACGATCTTCGCGATTCACATCATGGGCGCGTCGTCGATCATGGGCTCGATCAACATCATCACGACGATACTGAACATGCGCGCGCCCGGCATGACCTTGATGAAAATGCCCATGTTCGTCTGGAGTTGGCTGATCACCGCGTATCTGCTGATCGCGGTCATGCCGGTGCTCGCGGGTGCTGTGACCATGCTGCTGACCGACCGCCATTTCGGAACCAACTTCTTCAACGCCGCGGGCGGCGGCGATCCGGTCATGTTCCAGCATATCTTCTGGTTCTTCGGCCATCCCGAGGTCTACATCATGATTCTGCCGGGCTTCGGCATCGTCTCGCAGATCATTCCGACTTTTTCCCGTAAACCGCTATTCGGCTATGCAAGCATGGTTTACGCGATGTCGTCGATCGCGATTTTGTCGTTCATCGTCTGGGCCCATCACATGTTCACCGTCGGCATGCCGGCGGCTGGGCTGCTGTTCTTCATGTACGCGACCATGCTGATCGCGATCCCGACCGGGGTTAAGGTATTCAACTGGCTGGCCACGATGTGGCGCGGCTCGATGACCTTCGAGACGCCGATGCTGTTCGCCGTCGGCTTCATTTTCGTGTTTACCATGGGCGGCTTCACCGGGCTGATCCTGGCGATCACCCCGGTCGATATTCAATTGCAGGACACCTATTACGTGGTCGCGCATTTCCACTATGTGCTGGTGGCGGGCTCTTTGTTCTCGCTCTTTGGCGGCATCTACTATTGGCTGCCGAAATGGACCGGCCATATGTACGACGAGAAGCTCGGCCAGATCCATTTCTGGTTGTCGATGATTTTCTTCAATCTGACGTTTTTCGTGATGCACTTTCTCGGGCTTGCCGGAATGCCGCGCCGCGTTCCCGATTACGCGACGCAATTCGCCGAGTTCAATATGATCGCGAGCATCGGCGCGTTTGGCTTCGGCCTGAGCCAGCTTCTATTCCTGTACATCGTCCTGAAATGCATCCGCGGCGGCGTCAAGGCGCCGGCGCGCCCGTGGGAGGGCGCCGATACGCTGGAGTGGACGCTGCCTTCGCCCGCGCCTTATCACAGCTTCGAAACGCCGCCGGTCGTCAAATAACAATGTATGCAGCCGAAATGGCGCACGGCGCTGATACTCTCCGCAATAGCGGCAGCTTTCTTTCTCGCCGTGATACTTAAGCGCTGCGCATGAGCGCCCTCGGCTCAAACCGCTTTTTGCTGCGCAAACTTCTGGTCGTAGCAGCCGTAATGTTCGGCTTCGGTTTCGCGCTCGTGCCGCTGTACAAAAAGATTTGCGAGGTGACGGGCATCAACAACATCGCGCGCGCCGACACAGTCGAAAACAGCCAGATCGACACATCGCGCTGGCTGACTATAGAGCTGGACGCGAATACGCGCGACCAACTGCCGTGGACCTTCTCGCCGCTGCAAAAGACCATACGCGTGCACCCCGGCGAACTCGTCCATGTCGAATACGAAATCAGCAACCCTTCCGGCAGCGCCGTAACGGGCCAGGCGGTTCCGAGTTATGGTCCGCAGTTGGCCGGCTTGTATTTCAGAAAGCTCGAATGTTTCTGCTTCACGCAGCAGCAACTGGCTGCCGGGGAAACGCGCCGCATGCCCGTTGTTTTCGTGATCGAACCCAGCCTTCCGGACGATGTGAATACGATTACGCTGTCGTACACTTTTTTCCCGATCGAAGGACGCGGGTAAGCTGCCCGTGCGATGACCGAAGCGCCCGAGCCGGCTGAGCCGGCCCGCAAAGGGTCAGCCCTGCAAGCGGCGAAAGCGGTGTTCTGGGCTTTTTTGGGCGTCCGCAAACGCAAGCACGGCGAGTCGGATACCGTCAGCCTGACTTTGGGCCAGGTCATCGTCGCCGGAATAGTTGGCGCGCTGTTATTTGTGATCGGGTTGGTGGTGCTGGTGTCTTATGTTACGCGCTGATCAGGCGATCATTTGTGGAGCGCTGGTCCAACGAAGTACCGCGCGCAGCACCGCAATGCTAGCCCGCGATTTCAGGAATTGAGTCATTCAAGAGGATAAAGGAGGGGGAGATCATCATGGCGCATGAAGCGAGTCACAGTCATTACTACATTCCGCAGCCTTCGCATTGGCCGATTTTCGGCTCGATCGCATTGCTCACGATGGCGACCGGTGCGGTGATGTGGATCAATGGCGTCGGTGAAAGCGGCAAATGGGTGGTGGCCGGCGGGTTTGCCGTGCTGATCTACATGATGTTCGGCTGGTTCGGCGTGGTCGTGCGCGAATCCGAAGGCGACAAATACAACAAGCAGGTCGATACATCGTTCCGCTGGGGCATGAGCTGGTTCATCTTTTCGGAGGTCATGTTCTTCGCGGCGTTCTTCGGCGCGCTGTTTTATATGCGCGTGCTGTCGGTGCCCTGGCTCGGTGATATGGAACACAAGATTCTCTGGCCCAATTTTACCGCTGAATGGCCGGTGGTCGGGCCTGGTCTCGACACCCGGTTTACGCCGGTGTCGGCATGGGGAATTCCAGCATTGAACACGCTGATCCTGCTGAGCTCTGGCGCGACTGTCACCTGGGCGCATTGGGGTTTGAAGAAGAACAATCGCAGCCAGTTGATACTCGGCCTGTTTCTGACCGTCGCACTGGGCGCCACGTTTTTGGGACTGCAAGTTTACGAGTACGCTCACGCCTACTCGGAACTGAATCTGAAACTGACGTCCGGCGCGTATGGTTCGACTTTCTACATGCTGACCGGCTTTCACGGTTTCCATGTGACCATCGGCACGATCATGCTGATCGTGATTTTGTTCCGCAGCATGGCCGGACACTTCAGCGCGCACCACCATTTCGCTTTCGAGGCAGTGTCGTGGTACTGGCACTTCGTCGACGTTGTCTGGCTGTTCCTGTTCGTTGTCGTGTACTGGCTCTGAGCAGCTTCCGCGTGATTTCGGCGAGGATAAACGCTTATCGCAATGCTGTATCGCAGAGCGCTGTTACAGGCTACTTGGTCAGGATGCCGAACTGAAATCCCAGCAGCAACAACACAAACAAGGTGATGGACAAGGCGACGCGCACCGTTAACGCTTTGACGGTCCGGTCCGATTGTCCTTGGTCTTTCACCAGGTAATAGAGCGCGGAACCGAGACTGTAGAGAATGGCGACAAGGAACAGGATGATGACGATTTTCATGATTTTTCGCTCGAATCTGCCGCCAGTCTAGCCTAAGCATTCGGTGCCTGTCAGCCGCTATCGTTTCAGACCGAAAATATGGTCGTCGTCCTTGGCGGCAATCGGAATCGCCGTAACGTTGAGCCTCGCCAACTGGCAACTGGGCCGCGCCGCCGAAAAAGCGGGCAAACAGGAGAGCCTGGAAAAGCGGGCCAACGAGCCGGCCGTTCGGGTTCCGGTGACTGTCATCGACGCGGCCGATTTCGAGTTTCGTACAGTCGAAGTTTCCGGAAGGTTCGAACCCAGGCATACGATCTATCTGGACAACAAGATATCGGCCGGCAAGGTCGGTTTCGAGATCGTCACGCCGCTGCGGATCGACGAAAGCGGGCGCTACGTCCTGATAAATCGCGGTTGGGTCGCGGCGAACCGGAAGCGCAGCGAGCTGCCCGTCGTCGCCACGCCGAGCGGAAGGGTTTTTATCACAGGTACCGCAGTCGTTCCCGGCAATAAAATACTCGAGCTGTCGGAGCAAACCGGCGAAGGCGCGATCCGGCAAAACCTGGTACTCGATCGATATCGCGAAAGCAGCGGGTTGGATGTGCAACCCATCGTGATCCAGCAAACCAGCGCGCCAGACGACGGCCTGCTGCGTCGCTGGGCGCGCCCCGACGCCGGTATCGCAAAACATCAGGGCTATGCTTTTCAATGGTTTGCGCTGGCGCTGACGATACTGGTCATTTACCTCGTATTGAACGTGAAAAAGTGCTCGATCGAGGCCGAATAAAACTGTTACTGATCGCCTTGATTTGCGCAGCGCCGACCGTCGCGGCCTATCTGGTCTACTATTTCTGGCAGCCGCAAGCGCGCGTCAACTATGGCGAACTGATCGAGCCCAGGCCTTTGCCGGAAGGCATTTTGGGCGGCGGCCAAACGCCCATCTCCGAACTCAAGGGCAAATGGGTGATGATGACCGTCGATTCGGGCGCGTGCGATGCCTATTGCCGCGAAAAGCTTTACACGCTGCGCCAAGTCAGGTTAACCCAGGGGCGCGAGATGGCCCGCATCGCTCGCGTCTGGCTAATCGACGACAATCGGCAACCGGAAACGGCGCTGCTCGCCGATTACGATGGCACGACACGTCTGCACCCTTCGAGCCGCGTGCTGCAACAGGCGTTTCCGGCCGAGGCATCGCGACGCGATCATATTTACCTGATCGACCCTTTGGGCAACCTGATGATGCGTTACCCGAAGAATGCCGATCCGGGCAAGATCGTGAAGGACCTGGCGCGCTTGCTCAAAGTATCGCGCATCGGCTGAACGCGCCCCGGTGCGCGGATCGGCATTGGGGCGAATTGATCCGCGCGGCCGGCAACCAGGTGAATCCAAATCCGACGTGCTGAAAAAACTTGTTACAGCCGCGACTTTCCTGGCTTTCTTCGTCATCGTCTTCGGCGCGTTCGTGCGCCTGTCCGATGCCGGGCTCGGCTGCCCGGACTGGCCGGGATGCTATGGCAAGCTCGTCGTCTCAATCGAAGCGCCAAACCATGCGCGCGCGCACGAACTGAACGAGCGCAAAGCCTGGATCGAGATGACGCATCGCTACCTGGCCGGAACGCTGGGCTTGTTGATTCTGGCGATCGCCGGGTTGTGGTGGAGAAACCGAAATCATTTCGGCTCGCCGGCGCTGGCCTTGTGCCTGGTCGCACTCGTGGCATTCCAGGCGTTGCTAGGTATGTGGACAGTGACCCTGCTTCTGAAACCGGCGGTCGTGACCCTGCATTTGCTGGGCGGCATGGCAACGCTGGCCTTGCTGGTTTGGCTGATGATGCGGATTTCCGTCCGCGCGCGAGCCGCGCCGCATCGACATGGCGATGCGCGGAACCTCGGCGCGGCTGCTCTATGGGGGCTTGTCATTCTCATCGTCCAAATAGGCCTCGGCGGCTGGGTCAGCAGCAATTACGCGGGGCTTGCCTGCCCCGACTTTCCTCTTTGCGATGCACAGTGGGTGCCGGAGATGGCGATCGCCTCGGGATTTCACGTCGTCCGCGAGCTCGGTGTCGACGCGGCGGGCGAACCGCTGTCGCCGCTAGCCTTGAACGCGATTCATTGGCTGCACCGGCTGGGCGCCTTCGTCACCTTCATCTATCTCGGCGCGCTGGCGGTCTGGCTGGCGAGAAAAAATACGCTGCGAGTGTATGCCGGCTTGCTGGCCGGCCTGCTCATCATCCAGATCGGACTCGGCGCGGCGAATGTCTTGCTCGGTTTGCCATTGGCGCTCGCGGTTCTGCACAATGCGGTTGCCGCCTTGCTGCTGATGACGATGGTAATGCTAAACTTTCGTGTTACAAGCAAAGGAAGCAAAGGAGAAACCGCATGGCAGCAGGCATGACATTGCAACAGACCGGTGTGCGCGTCGGGCAGTTTTACCGCCTGTGCAAGCCGCGCGTCGTCTCGCTGATCGTGTTTACAGCCATTATCGGCATGTGTCTGGCGACGCCTGGCGCGGTTCCGCTCGCTGTGCTGGTTTTCGGCACGATCGGAATTGCGCTCGTCGCCGGCGCCGCGGCTGCCATCAATTGCCTCGTCGAGCAGAAAATCGATGCGATCATGGCCAGGACGCGGGCGCGCCCCTTGCCCCGCGGCCAAGTCACCTCAAAGCAAACCCTGGCGTTCGCCGCGATCATCGGCGGCAGCGGCATGCTGATCCTGTACCGCCTGGTGAATCCCTTGACCATGTGGCTGACCCTGGCCACTTTCGTCGGCTACGCGATCATTTACACCATCGTGCTGAAGCCGGCGACGCCGCAGAATATCGTGATCGGCGGCGCTTCCGGGGCAATGCCGCCGGTTCTCGGCTGGGCGGCCGTCACCGGCAGCGTGTCGCCCGATGCGCTGCTGCTTTTCCTGATAATTTTCGCGTGGACGCCGCCGCATTTCTGGGCGCTCGCCCTGTATCGCCGACACGAATATGCCAAGGCGAACGTGCCGATGCTGCCGGTCACCCATGGCGACAAATTCACGCGCCTGCACGTTTTGCTGTATGCGGTGATCCTCGCCGCAGTCAGCTTGCTGCCATTTGCGACGCGGATGAGCGGGTGGCTTTATCTGGTCTCCGCGATCGCGCTCGATGCCGTGTTTTTATACTATGCGGCCAGGATTTACTTCGACTACAGCGATCAGCTCGCATGCCGCACCTTCCGCTACTCGATCTTCTACCTGACTGCGCTGTTCAGCGCGCTGCTGGTCGATCACTATCTGCCGATCTAGCTAAAGGATGACGGCGCCTCCGTCGCTGAAATCCGTCTGGCGGTTCCTCGCGCTGGCGCTGCTGCTAGGCACCCTCGCAGCGTGCAATAGCCCTGAGCAATTCAAGTCGACCGATGTCACCGGCGCGACCTTTGCGCGTGATTTCGCCCTCACCGACCATCATGGCAAAGCGCGCAGCCTCGTCGATTTTCGCGGCAAGGTGGTCGTACTGTTCTTTGGCTTCACGCACTGCCCCGACGTGTGCCCAACCACGTTGGCCGAGTTCGCGCAGATGATGAAACTATTGGGCAATGACGCCGAACAGGTTCAGGTCTTGTTCGTCACCGTCGATCCCGAGCGCGATACCGAAGCGCTGCTTGCGCAATATGTTCCTTCGTTCCACCCTGATTTTCTGGGCGTGCGCGGCGATGCCGAGGCAACGGCGAAAACGGCCGCCGAATTCAAAATCCTCTACGAAAAGCGGCCCAGCGAAAAAAGTTACACCATGGATCACTCCGCCGGTACCTACATCTACGACCAGGCTGGACGCCTGCGGCTGTTCGCCAGTTATGGCATGGGCGCCGAGGCGCTTGCCAGTGACGTGCGGGATTTGCTGAACGACGGCTGATTAGCGCAAGAGAGCAAATGCTGCGCGGCCTTCCGTAATCCGCAGCCATAAAAAGTAAACCAGAGCCATGAAAAAGCCCCTCATCAGAGGGGCTTTTTGCGCCCCGCTTAAGCGGGGCTTACTTCGCTTAATAACCCTTGGGCGCTGTCTCTCCCGGCTCGCCGGCTTGTCCCGCCTGTCCAGGCGCTGGTTGTCCCGGCTGGTTGCCCTCGCGGGCGGCGGCGCTGAACGACTTGCCTTCGGCGGCCGAGATGCGGCCGTCCTTGTCGGCGTCCATTGCGTTGAAGTCCATCTCGCCGAAATCGACCATTTTCTGCGCTTCGGCCTGGCTGACGTAACCGTCTTTATCCATATCCAGCGTCAGCGGATCGAAATCATCGTGCGGCGCGCCGGTTGTGGAAGCGGCGGCGCCAGTGCTTGCACTGCCGGAAGGACCAGCCTGGCCCGAAGCCTCGCCGGGTTTTTCGTTTTCCACGGCGGAGTCGCTGAGGGGCTTGCCTTCAGCGGCCGATTTGCCAGCGGAATCGGTCGCGAAAGCGGCGCCCGAACCCATCAGAAGTGCAAAAGCTATTGCAGTTAATTTATTCATGATCTCCTCGATAGATTGAATCTACGCTCGCTCCGATCCCGGAGCGAGCGCGTCTAACGGGCGTATTACCGGGTTTGTTGCTTTTCGGCTTCACCGCTATATGACTTTCCTTCAGCAGGCGTCGAGCTTGGCGCGTTGGCGTCTTTGGAAGGGCTGGCCGAGCCAGCCGGACCGGCTTGGCCTTCGGTCGTGGTCTGCTGCTTTTCGGCTTCACCGCTATATGACTTTCCTTCAGCAGGCGTCGAGCTTGGCGCGTTGGCGTCTTTGGAAGGTGAATCCGCGTTGGTTCTGGATGCATCGGTTGCCATGGCAACGCTGGAACCCATGGCCAGCGCCAATGCAAGTGCGGTTAATTTGTTCATTCGTTATCTCCGTAAGTTGTGAGCTGGCAATAGCCAGTTGCATAACCGGGAGCAAGCGCCGTGCCATCTAACTAATCATTAAAGAACAAGCATTTAAGCGCTAGCGGATTTGCGAAATGTGGTTAAAACCATCGGTAGAAATTACAAACGCGCTAACCCTCTAGCGCGTTTGAATATTTTTTGTCGTCTCGGGGAGACAAACAGGCGGTTATGTCGAGAGCATCAGGCTTTTCATTTTTTTCAACGCCTTCTGTTCGATCTGACGCACCCGCTCGGCGGAGACGCCGAGTTCAGTGGACAGCTGGTGCAGGGTGGCGTGATCTTTTTCGCGCAGCCAACGCGCTTCGATGATGCGTTTGCTGCGCGGATCGAGGCTGACCAAAGCGTTTTCAAGATCGATGGAACGCGCACGACCCGTCTGTTCAGCTTCGAATATCCGCGCCGGCTCCGCGTCGGCATCCGACAAGTAAGCGATCGGACTCAGGCTTTCCTCACCGTCTTCGTGCAACGGTTCGAGCGCAATGTCCTGACCGCCGAGGCGCGTTTCCATTTCGGTCACGTCCTCGGGCTTCACGCCAAGGCGCAGCGCCATTTCAGACGTCGCCGTCGGATCGAGCGGCCCCAGATCTTTTTTCAGACTGCGCAGGTTGAAGAATAGTTTGCGCTGTGCCTTGGTCGTTGCGATTTTTACAATACGCCAATTGCGGAGAACGAATTCGTGAATCTCGGCGCGTATCCAGTGCACGGCAAACGACACCAGCCGCACGCCGCGCTCGGGGTCGAAACTCCGTACCGCCTTCATCAAACCGACGCTGCCTTCCTGGATCAAATCGGCCTGCGGCAAGCCGTAGCCGGTATAACCGCGGGCGATGGCGACGACGACACGCAAATGCGACAGGATCAACTGCCGCGCGGCGTCGAGATCGCCATGATGTTTCAGCCGGCGCGCGTAAGTGGTCTCCTGCTCCTGGGTCAGAAGCGGAAAGTGGCTGACGGCGCGAATATAACTTTCCAGGCTGCCGGTCGCCGATGGCAGCGGAAAATTCAGGGCAGAAAGAGCGCTAGTCATTGGTTATCAAGTTAAATTTCAAATTAGCAGACATGGACTAAGAGTGCCAGAAAAGGATCAAGTTCCCGCAACCGTGCTCGCTAAATCGACTGTTTCAGATGCCGCCCGACCGATAGCCGCGCGCCGAGCCAGCCAAGTACCGCCGAAAACGCCAGCACCGCCATACTGTCGCCATAAGCCAGGCCTCGCAAGCGGAAATCAGCCGCATACAGCTCCGCGAACGCGCGCATATTTTCGTCGAGCAGAGCAAAGGCCGCGGCGATAATCAGGCAAGCAAGCAGGCCGCCTATGAAGCCTTGGGCCGCGCCATAATAAAGGAACGGCCGGCGGATGAACGGATCGGTTGCGCCGATCAACCTCGCGACTTCGATCTCGTCGCGCAGCGTCAGGATCTGCAGGCGGATCGTATTGAACACCACGGCTATCAGCGCAACGCTCAGAAGTGTCGCCAGAAACAAGGTCGCGAGGCGGCCGAATGCGACGGCCGCAGCCAACTTCTCCGCCCATGCCGAATCGAGCGTCGCGTGCTCGACAGCGGGCCACTGCGCGAATTCGGCGCGCATTTTGTCCAGCGTGCGCGGCTCATCGCTGTTCGCGTTGATGACGAACGCGTCAGGCAAGGGGTTGTTCGCCTGCTCGTCAACGTTGCGAGCGTTCCGAGCCGGCTCGCCTTGCTGCCGGTGCGACAGTTGAGCGATGACGTCGCCGAGGCCGGCCTGCTGCCGGAATTCTTCCAACGCGTTTTCGCGCGGAACGAATGCGAATGACGCGATACCAGCGTTCTGGCGCAATCTGCTTTCAATCGCCGCGGTATCGGCTGCCGAGGCATCGAGGGTCAGAAACAGACTGATCTGCGGTTTGCGCTCGAGATTGCCGGCGAAACGCTGCAAATTGTCGAGCCCCGCGTACAGTCCAGCGGGCAAACTCAGCGCGACGCCGAATACCAGGACGTTGAGCGCCGTTGCCAACCGCGCCCGCCCGAGCTTTGCCAACGAGGCCGATAACGCGCGCACATGCTGGGCAAACCAGGCCTTCATGCGTGGCGTTCCGCCATCACGCCGTGTTCCGCTTCCGCCACCAGCTCACCCTGCTTGAGCGCGATGGTGCGCGGCGCGACGCGCGTCAGCATGGCCTCGTCGTGGGTGGCGATGACGACAGTCACGCCGACCCGGTTGAACGACTGAAACATGCCGATAATGTCGTTGGCATAAGCCGCGTCCAGATTCGCGGTTGGCTCATCGGCCAGCAGGAAACTCGGCCGGTTGACGACGGCGCGCGCGATGCACAGGCGCTGCTGCTCGCCGCCGGACAAGGTGATCGGCCAGGCTTTTTCCTTGCCGAGCAGGCCGACCTTGTCGAGCGCGGCGCGCACTCTCCGCGCCGCTTCGCGCCGCTCGAAACCGGCGATTTCGAGCGGCAGGACGACATTGGCGAACACCGTCCGATCGAACAGCAGTTTATGCTGCTGGAATACGAGCCCGAAATTGCGGCGCAGAAACGGCATCGCGGCAGGCTTCAGCTTGCCGACGTTCTGGCCGTTGACGATGACGCTGCCAGCCGACGGCAACTCGATTCCGGCGATCAGTTTCAGCAAGGTGCTTTTGCCGGCGCCCGAGTGGCCGCTGATGAACACCATCTCGCCCGGCTGTATGGTAAAGCTGATGTTGCTGAGCGCGCTGTAAGCCTGCGAGCTGCGGCCTTGCGGATAACGCTTGAAAACCTGGCTGAGGCTGATCACGGCCGGGAATAGCCGCCTTCCGGTCCTTGTTGCGGCTGGCGCTCGGCGTGCAGGTCTTCGGGCCGGCGCTCGAACAAGGCGTTGACAAATTCAGCGGCGTCAAACGGGCGCAGATCGTCGAGCTTTTCGCCGACGCCGATGAAGCGGATCGGAATCGGCTTCTGCCGTGCGATCGCGGCAATGACGCCGCCCTTGGCAGTGCCGTCGAGCTTGGTCAGCACCAGTCCGCTGACATCGAGCGCCGCATCGAAAGCGGCGACCTGGGCGATGGCGTTCTGTCCGGTGTTGGCGTCGAGCACCAGAAGCGTCTCGTGCGGCGCGCCGGGCAGCGCCTTGTCGATCACTTTTTTGATTTTCCTGATTTCCGCCATCAGATGAAGCTGCGTCGGCAAGCGCCCGGCGGTGTCGGCGAGCACGATGTCGATGCCACGCGCCTTCGCCGCCTGCACCGCATCGAAGACCACGGCCGCGGCATCGCCCGATTCCTGGGTAATGACGACGACATTATTGCGCTCGCCCCACACCATCAGTTGTTCGCGGGCGGCGGCGCGGAAAGTGTCGCCGGCGGCGAGCAGCACCGAATGACCCTGCGCCTGGAAATATTTGGCCAGCTTGCCGATCGACGTGGTCTTGCCGGCGCCGTTGACGCCGGCGAGCATGATCACGAACGGCCGCTGGCGCGTGGTGTCCAGAGGCTGCGCCAGCGGCGCCAGCAATTCGAGCAAGGCCTCGCGCAGCGCCGATTGCAACTCTATCGGCTCGGTAAATTTGCCGCGTTTCGCGCGCAGTCTTATATCGTCGATCAGGTGAGTCGTTGCGGCGATGCCGACATCGCAACTCAGCAGCACCGTTTCGAGTTCTCCGTACAGCGCCTCATCGATCTTCTTGTGGCCGCCGAATAGCCCGGTCAATTGCCGGTTGAGCTGGTTGCGGGTGCTGGCAAGACCCTGTTTCAGTCTCGCCGCCCAGCCTCCGGCCTTTTTCCCAGCATCGCTGGTTTGCGCAGTACTTTCGCTTTCGGCCAGTTGCCTGGACTCGAATTCGACTTCGGGCGGTTTTTCTCCGGCGTGCTCAAGGGCGACGTCGTTTTCCGCCGGCTTCGGGGTTTTCCTGAAGAAACTAAGCATGGTGAGGGATGTCAGAGCAGCACCCGACCATCTGGGCGCGCAACCGCGATTTTATTCTGATGGTCTTCCCATAGCCAGCCTTATTCCTGACGCTTATTGCCAAACATAATGACCGACTTCCGAACTGCCCCGTCGCCGCCCTCCCGATGTTTTCGAAATCTCGTCCGACGCAGTCTGCTGCTTCTCTCGCTCGGCTTTCCGCTTGCTTCCCCGGCTGCCGATCAAACCCGGAATATTCATGAGACCACGCTGAAAAACGGCATGCGGGTCATCGTCAAGGAGGATCATCGCGCGCCGGTAGTCGCGTCGATGGTCTGGTATCGCGCCGGCAGCATGGACGAATTCAACGGCACGACGGGTGTCGCCCACGTGCTCGAACACATGATGTTCAAAGGCACAAAAGCGGTGCCGGGCGGCGAATTTTCGCGCCGTATCGCAGCCGCCGGCGGCAAGGACAACGCGTTTACCGGCAAGGATTACACGGCGTATTTCCAGCAGTTGCACAAATCGGAATTGCCACTTGCGCTGAAGCTCGAGGCCGACCGCATGCAAAACCTGATTCTGACTGCCGAGGAATTCGGCAAGGAAATCAACGTCGTCATGGAAGAGCGGCGCTGGCGCACCGACGACAAGCCGCACTCGCTGGTTTATGAGCAACTGATGGCGACGGCGTTTCGCGCGCACCCGTACCGGGCGCCGGTCATCGGCTGGATGAACGATCTGCAGAACATGAGCGTCGGCGACGCGCGCGCCTGGTACCAGCGCTGGTATGCGCCGAACAACGCAATACTGGTCGTCGTCGGCGACGTCGAAGCGAAGCGTGTATTCGAATTGTCCCGAAAGCTGTTCGGCGATATCAAGCCGCATCCGCTGCCTGAACGCAAACCGCAAACCGAGCCCGAACAAACCGGAACGCGCCGCGTCACGGTCAAGGCGCCGGCGGAATTGCCGTACCTGATGATGGGCTATCACGCGCCGGTGTTGCGCGATGCCGAGCGCGACTGGGAGCCCTATGCGCTGGAAATCCTTGGCGGCGTGCTCGATGGGCACGAGGCGGCGCGATTGAATCGCGAACTGGTCAGGGAGCAGCGTTTGGCCAGTTCTGCCGGCGCCGGTTACGACAGTGTCGCGCGCGGACCCGGCACGTTCCTGATCGACGGCACACCATCGGCGGGCAAGTCGGTCGAAGAGCTTGAAGCGGGCATTCGCGAGCAGATTCAGAAAATCGTCGAACAGGGTGTCACCGAAGAGGAGTTGAAGCGCGTCAAGGCGCAGGTCATCGCGTCGGAAGTATTTTCGCGCGATTCGATGTTCTATTCCGCGATGCAGATCGGCTCGCTGGAAACCGCCGGCGTTTCGTACAAATCGCTGGACACGCAATTGAAGAAGTTACAGGACGTGACCGCCGAGCAGGTGCAGGCGGTGGCGAAGAAATACCTGACCGATGACAACCTGACCGTCGCCGTCCTCGATCCGCAGCCGCTCGAGCAAAAGCAGGCCGCGCAGCCGCCCAAGGGTTTACGCCATGCAAATTAGAATCGGATCTAAAACCCTGTTGCTGTTCGCAACGCTTGCTGCTGTGGCGGCTCTCGTGTTTGCATCGGCGGCGCAGGCCGCGCTGCCGATCCAGCACTGGAAGACTGAAAGCGGCGCCAACGTTTATTTCGTCGAGAATCGCGATTTGCCGATGATCGATGTCAGCGTCGATGTTCCGGCCGGATCGAGTTTCGACGTTCCTGGTCAATCGGGCCTCGCCAGTTTGACGCAATACATGCTGCGTCTGGGCGCCGAGGGCTTGTCGGACGACGAAATCTCCAAGCGGCTCGCCGATGTCGGCGCGCAACTGACCGGCCGTTTCGATCACGATCGCGCCGGCTTGTCGCTGCGCACCTTGTCGAGCGCACGTGAGCGCGAACAAGCGCTCGATGTTTTCGCGCGCGTGCTGCAATCGCCGCAGTTTCCGCAGGATGTCCTCGAGCGTGAAAAAGCGCGCGTGATCGGTGCGCTGCGTGAAGCCAATACCAAGCCCGAATCGATCGCCGAGCATTCGTTTTTCGCGATGCTGTACGGCGATCATCCGTACGCGCTGCGTACCTCCGGCGAGGTCGAAACCGTCACCGATCTAAAGCGCGAAAATCTGCAGCGGTTTTATGCCGATCACTACAGTTCGGCCAATGCCATCGTCGCCATCATCGGCGACATCAGCCGTACCGATGCCGATGCGATTGCGGAGCGCGTGACCGGGAAACTGCCGCGCGCCGGGGTCCCCGCCACCGCGATTCCGGACGTGCAAGAGCTGCAGGCGGCCAAGGTCGAGAACATCCCGCATCCGGCTTCGCAAAGTCACATACTGCTCGGCGCCGTCGGTATTCCGCGCAATCATCCGGATTACTTTCCGCTATTCGTCGGCAACTATGTGCTGGGCGGCGGCGGTTTCGTTTCGCGCTTCATCGAGGAAGTGCGGCAAAAACGCGGGCTCGCCTACAGCGTATACAGCTACTTCATGCCATTGAAGGAAGCCGGACCCTTTCAGATCGGTTTGCAGACCAAAAAAGAGCAGGCCGACGACGCGCTTCTGGTCGTCCGCAAAACGTTGCGCGAATTTCTCGCCGGCGGGCCGACCGCAGCCGAGCTGAAGGCCGCCAGGCAGAACATCATCGGCGGATTCCCGCTGCGCATCGACAGCAACAAGAAGATTCACGAATACCTGGCGGTGATAGGCTTTTATAAACTGCCGCTCGATTATCTCGACACCTTCACGAAAAATGTCGAAAAAGTCACCACCGCTGATATCAAGCAGGCGTTTTCGCGCCACGTCGATCCGGATCGCATGGTGACAACCGTGGTCGGGGCAGCCGAAAAACAGGCCCAGGCCAAGTAGTCGCCAGCCGTACCACCAGACCGGCAACGGCAAATCAAGGCGCGCACCGTTGCGCGGCAAGAACACGGTTCGCATCATAGGCGGCGCCTGGCGCAGCCGCCTGATCGAATTTCCGTCCAATCCGACCCTGCGGCCCACGCCCGACCGCGTCCGCGAGACGCTATTCAATTGGCTCGGGCAGCAGCTCGACGGCCTGTCGTGCCTGGATTTGTTTGCGGGCAGTGGCGCGCTCGGCTTCGAGGCGGCTTCGCGCGGCGCGGCGCGTGTCGTCATGGTCGATAATGACGATGACGTATACAATGCGCTGCGGGCAAACGCCGCAAAGTTGCAGGCGGCAAGCGTCGAAATCGTTCGCGGCGACGGGCCGCGTTTTATACGGGATGTGGGCGAGACATTCGACCGCATCTTTCTCGATCCGCCGTTCGATTCCGGTCTTGCGCCGCAGCTTTTGCCGCAGCTTTTGCCGCGGCTTGCTCCGAACGGACTGGTCTACCTGGAGGGCCCGCGAGCGCTGCCGACGTCCGAAGACTGGGCCGCAGTCCGCAGCAGCCGGGCAGGGCGAGTGCATTACCAACTACTGGGGCGGGCTTCCGAGTATGGCGATGAATGTTAACCGGACATGCTGACCAAGGCGGTTTACCCTGGCACCTTCGATCCTCTGACGCGCGGTCACGAGGATCTGGTGCGGCGCGCGGCGAATATTTTCGACAGTGTCGTCGTCGGCATCGCCGACAGCCGCCACAAACGCCCGTTTTTTTCCCTGGACGAGCGCGTCGAAATGGCCAAGGCCGTGCTCGCCCACCATGCGAACGTCGAAGTCGTCGGCTTTGACGGGTTGCTGCTCGATTTATTGCGCGAGCATCGCGGCAACATCATTCTGCGGGGCCTGCGCGCGATTTCGGATTTCGATTACGAATTCCAGATGGCCGGCATGAACCGCAAACTCCACCCCGAAGTCGAAACACTGTTTCTGACGCCGTCCGATCAATACATGTTTATTTCGGCGACCATGGTGCGCGAGATCGCGATGCTCGGCGGCGATATCAGCGAATTCGTCGATCCCAGGATTTGCGCGCAACTGAACGCCAAGGTTCACCACGACCGCCGGAAAACCTGACGCGCGATGAGAGGCGGTTTATGGCTTTGATGATTACCGACGAATGCATCAATTGCGACGTGTGCGAGCCCGAATGCCCGAATGGCGCGATCGCGCAGGGCGAAGAGATTTACGTCATCAATCCGAAGCTTTGCACCGAGTGTGTCGGCCATTACGCGACGCCGCAATGCGTGGAAGTGTGTCCAGTCGACTGCATTCCGCTGAACCCGGATGTGGTTGAGAGCAAAGAGCAGCTTCAAGAGAAATATCTGAAGCTGCTTGCCGCCAATCCCGCAGCCGGCTCCGAGCCAACGCTGGCGAAATAGAAACGAGGTTCTTCGCGTTCATGACGATTGGATAAGCTCTAAGCCGCCTTCTGGCGCTTATCCCCAATTTCGAGCGCCGCGCTCAGCTTCACGCGCTGGAATCCAACTTCGCTGAGCTGCCGGCCCAGATCGATCGCGTTGTGCTGCAGTTCGGTGATGCGCTCTTCGAGCGAACCGGTGGCCGCATGGATGTGCTGGATGCTGTCGAGCCGGCGCCGCAGTTGCAACTGATGTTCACGCATGCGCGTTTCCATCGGCGTCATAACCGCAATCAGCCAGTTCTCGACGTCGCGGTTCGCGATCTCGAAGGTATAGAGAACGCGGCTGGCGAGCGTTTCGAAAAACTTGTGCACCAGCGTCGACTTGCGGTTGATCAGCATGGTTCGCGTCGTGTTGAAATGTTTGTTGTAGCTGTTCTGCAGGCGCTCGATTTCGCGCAGATACTTGGCGGTCGAAAACGACATCGGGCTGACGTGGGGGATGCCGTGCTCCTGGCTGAACTTGCTGTACATCGCATCCATCATTTCCAGAATTTCGCCGACCTGGCGCGTCGCTTTCCACAGATTCTGGCTGACTGCAGAGAAAAACTGCGTCATCGCCTCGCGTATGCCCTTGCTAAAGCGGCTTTTGTGCATCGCCGCGCGCGTGCGCTCAACTTCGGCTTTCAGCGCGTCCATGCCGAGATAGCCGTGCAGCGTGTTGGTCTGCTGAGAAAAGATGCTGCGCACCGCCTGAAAGCGCTGCAGGCCCTGATCGAAACTGTCTTTCTCTTTTTGCGCCTTCTGCATCATGTGCGCGATCAGGTCCTTGTTCTTGCCGCGCAGCGCCGACAACTCCTCGAGCTGCCGGCGGGTCGCCGAGCGCCGCGAATCGAGCAGCGAGCGCGTGTTGTTCAGAAGATCGTCGACCTCGCCGTATATGGTTTCGCGCACGATCTCCTGCTTGGCCGGAATCAGGTAATCGGACAGCGCTTTTTCGAGTAGCGGCAGGCGGCTTTTCGCCAGCAGGCTGGCGTCCTTGCGAACCTTGGCGACCATCGCTTTCTGAGCCGAAACCGGGAACACCTGGCTGACGCTGACGTTCAGCAGCGCGGCCGTCGATTTCACCTGTTTGACGATTTCCTGCTCGATTTCGGCAGGCGTTTTCAATTCATCCCACAAGCCGTCGATCTTGTTCAGCACCACCATGCGGCCTTTCTTGCGGCCTTGCAGATTGGCGATATGCTGGCGCCAGATGTCGCTGTCGGTTTTGGTCACGCCGGTGTCGGCGGCGAGAATGAACAGCACGGCATGCGCGTTCGGCAGCAAATTCAGGGTCAGTTCCGGCTCGGAGCCGATCGCGTTCAGGCCCGGCGTATCGAGAATCACCAAACCTTCCTTCAAGAGCGGATGCGGGAAGTTGATGATCGCGTGCCGCCAGCAAGGAATCTCGATTGTCGCGGCGGCGTCCACAAGCAGCGCGTCGTCCTTGTTTCCCTCGTGATAGAGGCCGTACCCGCTCGCTTCCTGCAGCGTCACGCGGCGCGTCAGGCTGACTTCGTGAAAGGCCTGGAGGATCGATTCGGGCGAATTTACGTCGAGGGGCACGCGATGCCAGGCTTCCGGTTTGCGCTTGTACTCGGTTGTGCTGGTGGAATTGGCGCGCGTTTCGATGGGCAAAAGCTCGATGACCGGCGCGCGCGTCTCGTCGAACAGAATCTCGGTTGGGCACATGGTCGTGCGCCCGGCGCGCGACGGCAGCAGGCGCTGGCCGTAATCGGCGAAGAAGATGGCGTTGATCAGCTCGGTTTTGCCGCGCGAGAATTCGGCGACGAAGGCGACGTTCAGCTTGTCGTCGGACAAGCGGTCGAGCAGGCGCTGGATGCGCACCTTGATATGCGCGTCATCGAGCTCCTGCGTGCGCAACCAATCGCGATGCGCGGCAATGCTGTCCGACAGTCGGACGCGCCATGCGCTGTAGACCTGTAAATCAGCGACGAGATGCTGCATAAGGGTTCATAAACCGTCTGTTACTTGAGTTCCTTGAACTTTAGCATAAAGCTTCAGCAACGTAAGGACTTATCTGCACTTAACGCTGGCAGCACGCGCAGTAAAAAGTCGAACGCTGGCCGATTCGCAGCGCGCGCACCGGCGAACTGCATTGCGGACACGGCAGATTGGCGCGGCCATAAACCGCGTACTGCAGTTGAAAACAACCGAATTCGCCATCACTCGCGACGTAATCGCGCAGGCTGCTGCCCCCTGCCGCGAGCGCCGCTTCGAGCGTCTGTTTGAGCGCGATGACCAGGCGTTCACATCGCCCACGGGACAAACGCCCGGCGGGCGCACTCGGGCGTATGGCGGCGGCATAGAGCGCCTCGTTCGCGTAGATATTGCCGATCCCGGCAACGATGCGGCTGTCGAGCAGCAAGGCCTTGATGCTGGCGCTGCGTCCGCGCGTTGCCTTGTGCAGCACGGCGCCGCTGAATTGATCGGACAACGGCTCGGGCCCCAATCCGGCTAGCAGCGGATGCGTCAGGGGATCGCCGTCCTGCCACAACACGGCCCCAAACCGCCGCGGATCGCGCAGCCGCAGCATCACGCCGTTTTCCAGAATGAGGTCGAAGTGATCGTGCGCCGCCGCCGCGCAACCCTCCCGCAGAATCCGCAGACTGCCCGACATGCCGAGGTGCACGATCAGCGCGCCGTCGCCGCAATCGAGCAGCAGATATTTGGCGCGGCGTCTGACCTCACGGATGGTTTTGCCGGCCAGCAGCGCGGCAAGCTGTTTCGGAATCGGCCAACGCAAAGAGGCATTGCGGATCACTACGCGGACGATGCGCTGCCCCGAAAGCGCCGCCGCCAGACCGCGGCGTGTGATTTCGACTTCAGGAAGCTCGGGCACGGTCAGAACTTGCGCCTGCGCCAGCGAATCGCAGCGCCGGCGATCAGAAACGCCAGCGGCAGCCCGATCAGGAAAACAACGACGATGGCGGTTTGCGCCGTGCGCCCGAGGTGGAGATCGCTGTCGATACGGGCCGACGGTTGTATCACGATCAGATTGTCGTCGCGCGCGAGCCAGTTGACCAGATTGACGCCGAGTTCCAGATTGCCGCCGAGGCCGATGTAGGCGTTGGAGAGGAAGTGCCCGCTGCCGACGATGGCAATGCGCTGCTCCTGCGCAGCTTTCTGTTCCGGCCGCTGCCGGCCCAGCGGCCGGCCCAAGGCGACGGCGACGATAATCGGTCCGGGCTTGTCGCTCGCCGCATCGAAGCTGACAGTCTGGTCGAGCGCGCCTGTCTCGAGCCATCCGCGCGGCGCGACCTGCACCAGCGGTGTTGTCTGCCAGGCCGATCCCGGTTCGCTTGCGATCTGGCGCGCGAACGGCAATACCGTATTCAATGTGAAATCGCGCGTCACCGGGTGCTTGCCGAATTCCGGACTGATTGCCGAGCCGACCGCCATCGTCGCCTCAACCTTCAACTCGGCCGCCGCCGGATCGACGACAACACCGTCGGTCAGACGCAACTGCAGTTGCTCGGCGACAGCTTCCAATCCGTGCAGCGGCTCCTGATCGATCAGCCACAGCAGGGCGCCGCCGCGCGCCATGTAATTGTTCAGCTTCCTGACTTCGGCCGGCAGCAAATCGACGCGCGGGCTGGCGATGATGAGTGCGGCGACGTTGTCCGGGACTTCCTGCGCCAGGCTCAGATTCAGGGCCGCTGTTTTGAAGCCGCGCGTTTCAAGCTGTTTGCCGAACTGGCCGAGATCGTGGTTGGCGGCGCCATTCAATTTGCGCTCGCCATGGCCATCCAGATACATCACCAGACGCTCCTCCGAGCGCGCGAGACGGACAAGCAGATTGCTCAGCGCCTGTTCGGTAAAGGTCGTCAGATGCTCGCTTTTCTGACCGTGTTGGACGACGAGTTCGCCATTGGTCTGCACACCGGCCGCGCTCGCCGCCTGGGGCTCGGCTTTCGGGTCGACAAAGCGCAGCTTGATGTTCGGCTTGGCCGCCTGGTACGGTGCCACGAAATCGCCGATCAGCTTGCGCAAGTCGCCGAGACGAGCGTCCTGGCCGGGCGCGGCGTAAGCCGTGATAGCGACCGGGCCGTCGAGCTGCTGCAGGATATTGCGGGTTTCCGCGCTCAGCGTATTGCGGGCGTTTTGCGTAATGTCCCAGCGCAGGCGATGCTGATCGGCCAGAAGGGCTAACGCGCCGATCAGGCATACGAACAGCAGCGTCAACGCCCCGCCGCGCAATGCATGCCGGGCGCGTCGCCTGCGTTCGAGCCGTTGCACGCCTCGTTTCGATTCGGCCGGCACGCTTCAGCCGCGCAGCCGTTCGCCGTGCAGGCGACGGATCGCGAGCACGAGAAAAAGGATCACGAAAAGCATACAGAAGGCGATATCCGCGGTATCGAGAACGCCTTTATTGAAGTTGCCGAAATGCCTGAGCAGCGAGAAAACATGCAGCGGGCTGTCTGGATCGGTGACCGAAAAATCGATCAGCGCCAGCCCGACCAGAAGGGCGAGGGCGCCGATCGCGGCAACCACCGGTTGCGCGGTCAGGCAGGAAACCCAGATTCCGGCGGCGACAAAACTCGCGCTCAGCAGGGCGAGGCCGAACACGTTTGCGAGCAGCAGGCCCACATCCAGGGTTCCGCCAGCAAACAGCGTCAACGACATGGCTCCGGCCAGCGCCATAACGATCAGCAGAAAAGCCATCAGCCCAAGGAATTTGCCGAGGACAATGGCCGTCATCGACAACGGCGACGATAGCAGGAAGGCCATGGTCTGCTGACGGCGCTCCTCGGCGATGCTGCGCATGGTCAGCAATGGAACGGTCATCAGCAGAATGCCGGCGGCGGCAGCGAACAAGGGCATGACGATAATTTCGGTCGCGCCCGGCGCGTTCGGCGATTGGCTCAGTTGCGGCTGAATTTGCAGGAAAACATCGAGCCGCGCCAGGAAGATCCAGGCGAGAATAATCTGCAACAGCGCCACAATCACCCAGCCGAGCGGGGCGACGAACAGGGCGCGCAATTCCTTGGCGGCGAGCGCCAGCATCAGCGCAATGCCATGCCGAGGTTTCCCACTAAATGCATCATTAAATGCATCATGCGGCGACGTCATCCTCGGTCAGTTCCGAGAACACCTGCTCCAGGCTGGTTTCAGCCGATGCCAACCGGAACAGACCCCAGCGCCGTTCGACGGCGCGCGCCAGAACGGCATCGGTAGCGTCGCTCGTTTCGTGGCGGATGCGGAAGGCGCCGTCGCCCAAATCGTCTGCGCCTGCTACGCCTGGAATGCTGACGATTTCGGCAAACGCAGGCGGCGCGCGCAGGGCGATCTCGATGCCGCCCGCACTGCGCAACTGCTTCAAGCTGGCGATGCTGCCGCTGAAGACGGCGTGGCCGCGGTGCATGATCTGGACGCGATCGCAGACTGCTTCGACCTCGGGCAGAATGTGGGTCGACAGAATGACGCTCGCCTCCTGCCCCAGTTCGCGTATCAATTCGCGGATTTCGCGAATCTGGTTCGGGTCCAGCCCGACCGTCGGCTCATCGAGAATCACCACTTCCGGGTCGTGGACGATCGCTTGTGCGATGCCGATGCGCTGCTGATAGCCTTTGGACAGCGTCGCGATGATGCGGCGACCGGCTTCGGATAGTCCGCAACGCTGCTTTGCCCGCCCCACGGCCTGATCGACACGAGCTGCAGCGACGCGATGCAGCCGCGCTGCGAGCTGGAGGAACTCATCCACAGTCAGATCGCGGTACAGCGGGGGTGTTTCCGGCAAATAGCCAATCCGTGCTTTGGCGGAGACCGGGCACCTCATTAGATCGATCCCGCAAATTCGCACCGACCCCGCGCTCGGCGCCAGATTGCCAGTCAACATGCGCATGGTCGTCGATTTGCCGGCGCCGTTCGGCCCGAGGAATCCCAGTATTTCGCCGCGCCGAAGTTCCAGGGTGACGTCGCGAACGGCCGCGTGCGCGCGGTACTGGCGACTCAGTTTTTCGGCGTAGACTGTGAGATCGGGTGCGCTCAAAGTTGGCGAGTGGGGACGGTGGCATGACGCCTGAACAGAAGGCGAGGGAGCCGGCGCGCAATGCGCGTACCGCAGTCTGCTTGTCGAGCGTCTCAAATATAACCTAATATGTCCCTGATCAAGAAGAACCTGCCGGCATTCAGGGCTTCTAAACCGATGCAGTAGCGAGCGCAGGCTTATTCAAGTCGCACCGAAACACAAACCGTAGGGATGTTTTATGTTCAAGAGCCGTATTTGTCACCTTCGCGCCGATCAGGCTTTGCTGCGCGCCGCCACGGGTTTTGTTAATTCCGCCAGATCGATGGCATCCCCGGTTTCAGCGTTGCTGATTCTCGCCGGCTTGCTGACTGCCTGTGCGCAACAGCCGGTCGCTCCCACCGATGCCGATGCGATAAAGGTCGCCGCGGAACAGGGCGCGGCGAAAATACCTGCCGAAGGCTCGCAGGATGGCCGAGCGCTCCCGGCAAACCAGCTCGACGAGCAGACTCTGTATCAGTTTTTGCTAGCCGAAATCGCGGGCCAGCGCGGCCGTTTCGACCTTGCGACACGCAATTACCTCGAAATGGCGCGCGAAACGCGCGACCCGCGATTGGCCCAGCGCGCCGCCGAAATCGCCATCTTCTCGCGTTCGCCCGATGCCGCGCTCGAAGCCGCGCAAATCTGGATCGAAGCGGAACCCGAATCCGTGACCGCCGCACAGACGATAGCTGCGTTACTTGTCAATTCAGGGAATCTCGAAGCGGCCAAGCCGCATTTGCAGAAACTGCTGAATGCCGACGCCGAAAATCTCGGCCAAGTGTTTCTGCAGCTTAACGGCTTGCTTGCAAAGCACGCCGATAAGGAAGCGATTGTGAAACTGATTCAGGAACTTGGCCAGCCTTATCCGGGCGTCGCCGAGGTCGAGTTCGCCGTCGCCCAAGCCGCTTATAACGCAGGCAAGTACGACATTGCCCTGAATAGAGTGCGCGCTGCGTCCGGGTTGCGCCCGGATTGGGAGCTGGCGGCGCTGTTCCAGGGGCAGATTCTGCAGCGCGAGTCGGACGCGGCTGCTTTGGCTTTTTTTGAGCAGTATCTGAAGACCAATCCGAAAGCCAAAGAAGTCCGGCTGAATTACGCGCGGCTCTTGTCCCGCGAAAAGCAATATGCCGAGGCCAAAGCCGAATTCCAGCGCCTGACCGCCGATCACCCGAACAACCCGGACGTTGCGCTGGCGATCGGTTTATTGTCCATGCAGCTCAAGGATTACGATGCCGCGGAAGCGCAATTGACGCGCGTGCTGGAACTGCAATACCGCGAGCCCGACGTCGTACGTTTCTATCTTGGCCAGGTTAACGAAGAAGCCAAGCGCTACGACCGCGCGCGCCAATGGTACGCAAGCGTGAACGAGGGAGAACAATATTTGCCTGCGCAGATACGGATCGCTGGCTTGCTGGCAAAGCGCGACAAGTTGTCCGAAGCCCGCCAATACCTGCACGAAATCGACACCAAGAACCCGCAGCAGCGCGTGCAGCTTGTGCAGGCCGAGGCGCAATTGCTGCGCGAGGCGACGGCGTATCAGGAATCCTACGATGTCCTGGCGCGCGCGCTGCAAAAAGAGCCGGAATCGCCCGAATTGTTGTACGACCTCGCCATGGCCGCCGACAAGATCAATCGCCTGGATGTGCTTGAATCGAATCTGCGCAAATTGATCGAACTCAAGCCGGACTATGCGCACGCATACAACGCGCTCGGTTATACGCTGGCCGACCGCACGGATCGCGTCAAGGAAGCGATCGGTTTTATCGAAACCGCGCTTGAATTATCGCCCGATGATCCGTTCATCATGGACAGCATGGGCTGGGCGCATTACCGTAAAGGCAACCTCGATCGCAGCCTGGAATTCCTGCGGCGCGCCTATGAGAGCCGGCCCGATCCCGAAATCGCTGCGCATCTTGGCGAAGTGTTGTGGGCGCAGGGAAAAAAAGCCGAAGCGGAAAAAATCTGGCGCGAGACTCTGAAGGACAATCCGGAAAACGAATCGCTGCAGGCGGTGCTTAAAAAGTTTGCCTTGCAGTAAAGAGGCTCTGAGCAAGTTGTCATCCCGCGCACGCGGGAAGGTGCATTCACGTTTGAAGTAAATGCCTGGGCTTTCGAACGCCGGCCGAGATATTCCGCGGATTCCTTGAACCGTTGCATGACCTACGACCGGCAGAGCGGCCTTGTTCGGCTGCCGGCTGGCGATGAGCACGCGCGAGCGCCGCTCGTGCGTGACTAAAACGGCCTGGCCATAGCGGGCAAACAGCATGAGATCGGCTTCCCAGTGTCCGGGATCAAGGCGCGTGCTGATCTCGGGGCAGCGCTCGGCAATCGGCACGCGATGCTTGATACGGAGGATGGAGCTGCCGCCTCTTTGACCCAAACGGCCGCGCCGCGACTTATGCCGTGGCAACAGACGAT
>JACDAM010000142.1 GCA_013695435.1 Burkholderiales bacterium
ACCTAAGCCCAGCCGAGGTGGCGTTTCTGAGCGGCGATCACACGGGAATCGAAGGTTGGGACTCGCTTCATTTGAGCGAACTGATCGAGAACCGGCAGAAAAGCGGACTCGTGAAATATCGGAACCCGCAGGCGCTTCTTGAGATGCCCCCGGAATACAAGGCCGAGCGGCGCTTCGCAAAATATCTTAAATGAGGGCCGGGCGGACTGCTGGCTTGAGTTTGCCTTGCAACGTAACCCCGGCGTAACCCCGATAACAAGAACAGGGAGCAAGGTATCGCTAAGTATTTGATTCTTTGGTGCCGGCAATAGGAGTCGAACCCACGACCTTCTGATTACAAATCAGCTGCTCTACCAACTGAGCTATGCCGGCCTTCGGCTTGAATTATAGTGGCTTGCCAGAGGGGCGGCAAACGCGGGAAGCGCCAACGCGGCCGTGAAGGACCGAAGGCCGGAAGTTATTTGATAACCTGCAGCCTGGGCCTGCCGCCGGAAGGCGGCGGGTCTTTCGGAGTTTCGCTGGTGCGTTCGCGTTGCGAGCGCGCCTTGCCCGCTGGCTCGCCTTCCATCGCTTCGAAGAACAGCCCGACACCGCTTTCTTTCGCGAAAATTCCGGAAACCGCGTGCACCGGAATCGACACTTCTCTGGATACGCCGCTGAAGCGCGCGGAAAACTGGATGAGATCGTTTCCCAAAGTCAGGTTGCGGGTCGAATCCTGGCTGATGTTCAGCACGATTTCACCGTTTTTCACATACTCGACCGGCACTTTGGTGCTTTCATCGACCTGGACCGCGAGATAGGGCGTCAGATCGCTGTCCGCGCACCAATCGTAGATCGCGCGTATCAGGTAGGGCTTGGTCGATAGATCTTTTTTCACTTTCGCATGATCTTTTCGGATGCTGTCAGAGCGTCGATGAACGCCGGCCGGCTGAACAGACGCTCCGCGTATTTCATCAGCGGCGCAGCCTGTTTCGGCAATTGTATATTGTAATGATCGAGCCGCCACAACAGGGGCGCGATCGCCACATCCAGCATCGAAAACTCTTCACCGAGCATGAATTTCTGGCGCGTGAACACGGGCGCTATTTGCGTCAGGCTGTCGCGGATGCTGGCCCGCGCCTTTTCCGCGAACTTCTGGTTGCTGCGCTCGAGCGGCTCGATGTAGCAAAACATCTCCTGCTCGAAGCGGAACAGGAATAGGCGCGCCCGCGCCCGCATCACCGGATCGGCCGGCATCAGCTGCGGATGCGGAAAGCGGTCGTCGATGTACTCGTTGATGATATTGGATTCGTAAAGAATCAGATCGCGCTCGGCCAGCACCGGAACGCGATTGTACGGATTCATGATGGCCAGATCTTCAGGCTTGTTATACAGATCGACATCGAGGATCTGGAAATCCATCCCCTTCTCATACAGCACGATGCGGGTGCGCTGGCTAAACGGGCATGAGGTGCCCGAATAGAGTGTCATCACGGCGCTACCCGGAGCGTGCGTGCATCAGTGGACATCCTTCCAGTACTCCTTCTTCAGGAACAAAGCCAGCACAAAAAACAAAGCGAGGAAAAACAGTGTGACGATGCCGAGCTGCAGCCTGGTGATCTTGTTCGGCTCGCTCATATAAACGAGATAGTTGACCAGATCCGCCGCCAGCCGGTCGTACTCGAGCGGCGCGAGTTGGCCAGGCTCGGCGAGCACCAGCTTGTGTTCGAAATGTTTTTCGCCCGCCGCGTTCATGACCTCGACTTTCTCCAGCCGCTGCGCGCCCTGCAACTGGTAAAGCGCGTGCGGCATGTTGACGGCCGGAAAAACGGTATTGTTCCAGCCGGTCGGCCGCGACTCGTCCCGATAGAATTTGCGCAGATAGGTGTACAACCAGTCGGCGCCGCGCGAACGCGCGATCACGCTTAGATCCGGCGGTACCGCGCCGAACCATTCGCGCGCGTCGTCCTTGCGCATGGCGACCGTCATCGTCTGCCCGACTTTCTCGCCCTCGAACAGCAGATTGTCCTTGATCTGCTGTTCGGTCAGGCCGAGATCGGTCAGCCGGCTATAACGCATATAGCTTGCGCTGTGGCAATGCAGGCAATAATTGATGAAGGTTTTCGCGCCGCGCTGCAGCGAGATCGGATCGCGCAGATCGACGGCCGCGTGGTCGAGCTTGATGTCCGCGGCCGCGGAAAAGGCGGGCAGCGTAGCGAACAGCGCGAGCGAAAACAGGGCGAGCAGGAAATTCACGCTCATGTCTGTAAACGTTCAGGCACAGACTTTACCGGATCGATGCGCGTATACCACGGCATCAGAATAAAGAACGCAAAGTAAAGGATCGACAAAATCTGCGCCGCCATTGTCGTTGCCGGGGTCGGCGTCAGAGTGCCGAGATAACCCAGCACCATGAAGCTGATGACGAAGACCGTCAGCGCGGTCTTGAATATCCAGCCGCGATAACGGATCGACTTGACGCGCCCGCGATCGAGCCACGGCAGGGCGAAAAAGATCATGACCGAGGCGCCCATCGCGAGCACACCCCAAAACTTGGCGTCGATGCCGAACAGCGGATACGTCACCGCGCGCAAGATTGAATAGAACGGTGTGAAATACCAGATCGGCGCGATATGATCGGGCGTATGCAGCGGGTCTGCCGGAACGAAGTTGTTGTACTCGAGAAAATAACCACCCATTTCCGGCACGAAGAACATGATCGTGCTGAAGATGGCCAGAAATACGATGACGCCGACAATGTCTTTGACGGTGTAATAAGGGTGGAAGGCGATGCCGTCGCGCGGAATGCCGGTCTCGGGATCAACGTTGTCCTTGATTTCGATGCCATCCGGATTGTTCGAGCCGACTTCGTGCAGCGCCAGGATGTGCGCGACGACCAGCCCGATCAACACCAGCGGCAGCGCGATCACGTGAAACGCGAAGAACCGGTTCAACGTCGCGTCCGACACGACATAATCGCCGCGTACCCATAGCGATAAATCTTCGCCGATGAGCGGAATCGCGCTGAACAGGTTGACGATCACCTGCGCGCCCCAGTACGACATTTGGCCCCAAGGCAGCAGATAGCCGAAGAAGGCTTCTGCCATCAGCGTCAAATAAATCAGCATGCCGATAATCCAGATCAGCTCGCGCGGTTTGCGAAACGAGCCGTACAACAGGGCGCGAAACATGTGCAGGTAGATAACCACGAAAAACATCGACGCGCCGGTCGAATGCATATAGCGGATAAGCCAGCCCCACGGCACATCGCGCATAATGTATTCGACCGAAGCGAAGGCCTGCGCCGCGTCCGGCTTGTAACTCATGGTCAGCAAAATGCCGGTGACGATCTGGATCACCAGTACCAGGAGCGCGAGAGAGCCGAAGTAGTACCAGAAATTGAAGTTCTTCGGAGCGTAGTATTCGGACAGGTGCTCTTTCCAGCTCGAAGTCAGCGGAAAGCGCGCGTCTACCCAGTTCAACAGCCCCGTCAGTTTGCTCATCACGCGCCGTTGCTATCTTCGCCGATCAACAATCGACGTTCGCTCAGATAGGTGTATTTGGGGACTTCGAGATTGACCGGCGCCGGCACACCCTGGAACACGCGGCCGGCGAGATCGAAGGTCGAACCATGGCATGGGCAGAGAAAGCCGCCTGGCCAGTTCGCGCCCATCGCGTTTTCATCGCCGGATCGCAGCCTTGCGGTCGGCGAGCAGCCCAGATGCGTGCAGATTCCGATCACGACCAGATATTGCGGCTTGATCGAGCGGTGAATGTTCTGACAGTATTCGGGTTGCAGGGGCTGGGTCGAATGGGGATCGACGAGTTGCTCCTCGAGTTTGGGCAAAGTCGCCAGCATTTCGGGCGTGCGGTTGATAATCCAGACCGGCTTGCCGCGCCATTCGACGGAACTCATCAGGCCCGGCTCGATTCCGCCGATATCGACTTCCACCGGCGCGCCTGCCGCCTTGGCGCGTTCGCTCGGCATCATGCTGCGTACGAAGGGGGCGGCGACAGCAACCGCAGCGATACTGCCGAGGGTGCCGGTGGCTATGGTGAGGAATCGGCGTTTTGCGGTGTCGGGCGGAGGTTTCGGCTGATCGTCCATGATTCGAACCCCAAGTTAGCTGAAATACATTATACCCGCAATGGCATGGAGATTAAACAGCGACAGCCTGTTTAATCATGGAATCGCATTCTCTATCAGAAACTTAGCAAACCAAGAATGCCCGTGACAAAACTCACCCCAGAGGGAGGCAATATGAGCTTCGCCGGCGAATTCAAGGAATTTGCGATAAAGGGCAACGTCGTCGATCTGGCAGTTGGCATTGTGATCGGCGCGGCGTTCGGCAAAATCGTCACGTCATTCGTCAACGATATTCTTATGCCGCCGATTGGAAAGGTCATGGGCGGACTCGATTTCAGCAATCTTTTCATCAATTTATCGGATGTCGCCGTCGATACGCTGGCGGAGGCCAAGGCTGCCGGGGCGGCGACCATCAACTATGGGTTGTTCATCAATTCCATCATCGATTTTCTCATCGTCGCGCTCGCGATCTTTTTCGTGATCAAGCAGATCAATCGTCTGAAAAGGGAAAAACCGGCAGCAGCCACGCCGGCGCCACACGAGGAAGTGATGCTGTTGCGCGAAATCCGCGATTCGCTCAAACGATAAAATGCACAAGCCGCGGTAGCGGCGCGATTCGTTGCCGGGGTAGCGCCGGCCCGCGCCTCGTATTGCCGCCATCGGCGACTGGCGACGATACCGTGCGCTATAATGGCCGCGCTTACTAGGCTCTTTCGCAACCCTTACGGTATCGATCCGGATTCATTCGATGCGCAAGCTCTGGCTCATTTTTGCGCAAACGGCGACGCTCAGTCTCGCCGTGTTGTTTGTCGTCTCAACCTTGCGGCCCGACTTGCTGTCCTGGACCGGCAACGGGCGGGCCGGCAATGTCGTGCTGTTCAAGGAAGCGCCCGCGGCCGACCCTGCCAGCCCGCAAAAAGTCATAACGACGTTCAGCGGCGCGGTAACCAAGGCGATGCCGTCTGTCGTGAATATTTTTACGACGACTGCCGTCAAGCAGCCCGAAAATCCGCTGATGAACGATCCGCTGTTCCGCCATTTTTTTGGCGACCGGCCGGAAATGAATCAGAAGCGCGCCAGCCTCGGGTCCGGCGTGATCGTCAGTCCGCAAGGGCTGATCCTGACCAATCATCACGTCGTTGCTTCCGGCGACGAGATCGAAGTTGCGCTGTCCGATGGCCGTAAAGCGCAGGCTCGCATCGTCGGCTCAGACCCGGAAACCGACCTTGCCGTGCTGCAATTGGATATCGCCGATTTACCTGCGATCACCTTCGGTCAATCGGAGCGCGCCGGCGTCGGCGACGTGGTGCTGGCGATCGGCAATCCGTTCGGCGTCGGCCAGACAGTAACCATGGGTATCGTCAGCGCGCTGCGCCGCGATCATCTCGGCATCAACACGTTCGAGAACTTCATTCAGACCGACGCTGCGATCAATCCCGGCAATTCGGGCGGCGCGCTGATCGATATTTCCGGCAATCTGATCGGCATCAACACGGCAATTTTTTCGCAGACCGGCGGATCGCTCGGCATCGGATTCGCCATCCCGGTCAGCCTGGCGCGGCAGGTGATGGAACAGATCGTCGAAACCGGCGGCGTCACGCGCGGCTGGATCGGCGTCGAAGCGCAGGAGCTGACTGCCGATCTGGCCGAATCGTTCAAGCTGCCGAATACCGATGGCGTGTTGATTTCCGGCGTATTGCGCGGCGGCCCCGCCGACAAGGCCGGCGTCAAGCCGGGGGATATCCTGATTTCGGTCGATGGCAAATCCGTCACCGATTCGACCAGCATGCTGAATCTGATCGCGGTTCTTCAGCCGGGCGCCAAAGCGACCGTGGAGATCGCCCGCGAACGCAACCGCAAAACCGTGCAAGTCGAAGTCGGCAAACGGCCGCAGCAGGTTTCTCGTCGCCCGGAATCGCGTCCCCCGGAATAAAAAGTCGCCGATACCGCGCACTTGCGGGCTCACTTCGCGTGGCCGAGCCTGGTCACGGGAAATGTCCGGTCGCTACTTCTCCAGATTTTCGAGAGCCCCGTTCGGCGGCCTGAGCATAAAACCCGCGATCAAAATGCCCAGCTCATAAAGCAGCCACAAAGGCAGCGCCAGCATCAATTGCGATATGACGTCGGGCGGCGTGAAGATCGCGCCGATCACAAAGGCGCCGACCACGACATAAGGCCGAATCTCTTTCAGCTTGGCGATGCTGACGATGTTCATTCTGACCAGCAGTATCACGGCAATCGGTACCTCGAAAGTGAGCCCGAAAGCCATGAACGTGGTAATCACGAAACTCCAGTATTTTTCGATGTCGGTCATCCACGCGACGCCCTGGGGCGCTATCCGGCTCATGAAATCGAACACGACCGGAAATACCAGAAAAAACGCGAACGCCATGCCGCACAGGAACAACATGGTGCTGGCAAAGATCAGCGGCACCATGAGTTTTTTCTCGTGCATATACAATCCCGGCGCGACGAACGCCCAAACCTGGTAAAGCACGTAGGGCAACGCGACGAGGAAAGCGGCCATCAGCGTGACTTTGACCGGAACCAGGAATACGCCGACGACATCGGTCGCGATCATTTGCCCGCCCGCCGGCAGCGCGGTCAGCATCGGCTGGGCGAGCAGATTATAGATATCGCGCGCCCAGGCGAACAGGCACAGGAAGACGATGACAACGGCGAGGATGGCGCGCAGCAGCCGATCGCGCAGTTCCACCAGATGGGAAATGAAAGTGTCTTGCGCGCTCATCGGCGGACCGGCTGCGTCGCATCTGTTTGCGGCGGGGAATTGTTGGGCGCTTCTGATGCGCCCAACGACAAATCGAGTTGGGCAGCATTCGAAACGCCCGGATCAAGCGGCTCGCGGGCCATGCTCCCCACATCCGGCCTGGCGTCTTCGGCGATCCCCTTGAACTCGGTCTCGGTCTGGTTGACGCCGCGATGGACCGATTGCTCGAACGTGCGCGCTGCATCGCGCGCAGACGATTGCAGCTTGCGCAGCTCTTCGAGATCGATTTCGCGGCTGATATCGGCCTTGACGTCGGACACATAGCGCTGCATGCGCCCAAGCAGATGACCGAGCGTACGAGTCACTTTGGGCAGGCGTTCGGGGCCGATTACAATCAGCGCCACGACGGCGATCACCATCAGTTCGGAGAAGCCGAAGTCGAACATGCCGGAAGTTTGGACAGTGGCGCGCGCGGATGGAAAGCAGCGCCGCTCAGTAGCGAACGGCGAACGCCCTAGGTTCTGCTTTTTTCCTTCACTTCGGCGTCGATGGTCTGGCCGCTCGCGGTATTTTCGATCGTCGGCGTTTTTTCCGGCTCGCGCATGCCTTCCTTGAAACCCTTGACGGCGCCGCCGAGGTCGCTTCCCATATTGCGCAGCTTCTTGGTGCCGAAGATCAGCAGCACGACCAGCAAAACGATCAACCAATGCCAGATACTGAACGAACCCATCTCTTACTCCTTATGCATGACCAGCATACGCGGCAGCACATCCGCGCCGCCAAGCACGTGCACGTGCAAATGCGCGACGTCCTGCCGGGCAATGCGGCCAGTGTTGATGATGGTACGAAAACCCTCCGGCGAACCCTGTTCGCGCGCCAGCTTGCCGGTCAATGCCATGATCTTGCCTAAAACCTGTTGATGCGATTCGTCGACGCTGGCCAGCGAATCGACATGACGCTTCGGGATCAACATGAAATGCACGGCCGCTACCGGCTGGATATCGTGAAACGCCAGCACATCGTCGTCCTCGTAAATTTTTTTACTCGGAATTTCGCCGCGCACGATCTTGCAGAACAGGCAGTTGTCCATCAGTTTCCCCTCGCCTTTTTTTCGTCTATGCCCGACAACCCTTCGCGCCGCGCCAGCTCACTGAGAACCTCGCCCGGGCCGCTGTTGTGATACGCCAGCAGCACCAGGCAATGAAACCAGAGATCGGCGATCTCGCGAACGACGTGGAGTCTATCACCGCCCTTTGACGCGAGCAGTGTTTCGGCAGCCTCTTCGGCGATTTTTCTCAGGATGGTATCCTCGCCGGCGGCGAACAGCTTCGCTGTATAGGAAAGCTTAGGATCGGCCCCGCGGCGGGCGTTCAAGGTCCACGCCAGCCGGTTCAAAACTTCAGCGTCAGCGCCGGGTACGTTCATGGCAGCTTGAAAGCCGGGTCGGTGTTGATCCAGACGTCGCTTTCCAGTTTCTGAAAAAAGCAGCTATACCTACCGGTATGACAAGCGATGCCGCCGACTTGTTCGACGATCAGCAGAATTGCGTCTTCATCGCAATCGAGCCGGATCTCCCTGATTTTCTGGATATGGCCCGAAGTTTCGCCCTTGCGCCAAAGCTTGCGGCGCGAGCGCGACCAGTAAACCGCTTCGCCGGTTTCGACGGTGCGCTTCAGCGCATCGCGGTTCATCCAAGCCAGCATCAGCACCTTATTGCTGCCGGCTTCCTGCGCTATCGCCGGAACCAGGCCGTCTTGCGTCCAGTTAACCTTGCCCAGCCAGCTTTCGTTCATGTGGAGAAGTTGTACCTGATTGTGGGACAGTAAGTGGGGACGCCGGCATGCGGACTTCGACGCCGTGGCCGGCAAGATAGCGCTTGGCATCGCCGACCGTGTATTCGCCGTAATGAAAAATGCTGGCGGCGAGCACGGCATCGGCGCCGCCTGCCGTCAGGCCTTCGCGCAAATGGTCGAGGGCGCCGGCGCCGCCGCTGGCGATGACCGGAATATCCAGCGCATCGGAAAAAGCCCGGGTCAATGCGATATCGAAGCCGTCGCGCGTGCCATCGCGGTCCATGCTGGTCAGCAGGATTTCACCGGCCCCGAGAGCCTGCATATGCCGTCCCCACTGCACCGCATCAAACCCGGTCGCGCGCCGCCCGCCATGGGTGTACACCTGCCAGCCGCCGCCCTCAAGGCGCTTGGCATCGATGGCGACGACGATGCACTGCGAGCCGAAGCGCGCTGCCGCATCGGCAACCAGTTGCGGCTCCTGCACCGCGGCGGTATTGATGCTGACCTTGTCGGCGCCGGCGTTCAGCAGGCTGCGCACATCCGCGATGCTGCGCACGCCGCCCCCGACCGTCAGCGGGATGAAAACCTGGGCTGCGACTCGTTCGATGATATCGAGCAACAGGCCGCGTTCGTCGGAGCTCGCCGTGATGTCGAGGAAAGTCAGCTCGTCGGCGCCCTGCTCGTCGTAACGGCGCGCGACTTCGACCGGGTCGCCGGCATCCTTCAGCCCGAGGAAATTGATGCCCTTGACGACGCGGCCGCACTTTACGTCGAGGCAGGGAATGATGCGTTTGGCCAGACCCATGCGCTATTAAAACGTCAGGAGTGAAAAGCCAGACGTGGCTCGCTATTCATCTCACGCCTCACTCCTTGCCTCCCACGGAGAGCTCATCCGCCAGCTTCTGCGCCGTCGCGAAATCAAGCGTGCCCTGGTAAATCGCACGGCCGGTGATGGCGGCGGTAATGCCTTCGGCCGACACTGCGCACAAGCGCTTGACGTCCTCGAGGCCGGAGATGCCGCCGCTGGCGATGACCGGCACGGTCAGCGCGCGCGCAAGCTCGACCGTCGCTTCGATGTTCAAGCCCGACAGCATGCCGTCGCGGCCGATATCGGTGTGGATGATCGCTTCGACGCCGTAATCCTGAAAGCGCGTCGCCAGATCGACGACATCGTGGCCCGTCATTTTAGACCAGCCGTCGACCGCAACCTTGCCGTCCCGTGCGTCGAGTCCGACCATGATGTGGCCGGGAAACGCATAACAGGCGTCGTGCAGAAAGCCCGGGGTCTTGACGGCGGCAGTTCCGATGATGATGTAACTGACGCCGTCATCGAGATAGCGCTCTATGGTATCGAGGTCGCGAATACCGCCGCCGAGCTGTACCGGAATCTGGTCGCCTACCGCTGCGAGCACGGCCTTGATGGCGGATTCATTTTTCGGCTTGCCGGCAAAAGCGCCGTTCAAGTCGACCAGATGCAAGCGACGCGCGCCCTGCTTGATCCAGTGCTCGGCCATGGCAGCCGGATTCTCGGAAAATACCGTGGCGTTTTCCATCGCGCCTTGCTCGAGGCGGACGCAATGGCCATCTTTCAGGTCGATCGCAGGGATGATCAGCACGTTCTTGTCGGACTATGCCAGCCGGGCGGCTTCATGAAGCTTGTTGGTCGTGAGTCACGACAGCGGGTCAGCGGACGGAACTCAGTGGAAGGGAATGGATTCCGCGATAGCAACGACGGCTAGACTCGCCATTGCATGAAGTTGCTCAGCAAAGTCAATCCCGCAGTCTGGCTTTTTTCCGGGTGAAACTGCACAGCGAAGATATTATCCTTCGCCACCGCACAGGTAAATCGGAACGCATAGTCAGTCGTCGCGCACGGCAGTTGCGCATCACCAGTCTCGACGTAATAACTATGCACGAAGTAAAAGCGCGCTCTCTGCGGAATGCCCTGCCATAAAGGATGAATCCTTTGCGGATCGACGCTTTGCTCGACCTCATTCCAGCCCATGTGCGGGACTTTCAAGCGGCCGCCCTGCGCGTCGAGCATGCCGTCACGCGGGAAGCGCTTGACCTTGCCGGGCAGCAAACCGAGTCCGCGCGTATCGCCTTCTTCACTGTGCTCGAACAGCATTTGCAGACCGATGCACAGGCCGAGAAATGGCCTGGTTCTGGCGGCATCCGTAACCGCCTCGCGCAAACCCCTGGTTTCGAGTTCGCGCATGCAGTCGGGCATCGCGCCCTGTCCCGGAAAGACGACACGTTCGGCGCCGCGTATCGTTTGCGGATCGCCGGTCACGACGATCGATGCTTGCGGCGCGACGTGCTGCAGGGCTTTGGCCACCGAACGCAGATTGCCCATGCCGTAATCGACGACTGCGATCATTTCGCGAATAGCGTTTAGAGCATACCCTTGGTCGATGGCAGTTCCCCTGCCTGCCGTTCATCGGTTTCGACCGCCATGCGCAACGCGCGACCGAATGCCTTGAACGCCGTCTCGCATTGATGATGCGCATTGATGCCGCGCATATTGTCGATATGCAAGGTAACGAGCGCGTGATTGACGAAGCCCTGGAAGAATTCACGGACCAGATCGACATCGAATTCGCCGATGCGCGCGCGCGTGAAGTCGATATCGAAAACCAGTCCGGGACGGCCCGACACATCGATCACCACGCGCGACAGCGCTTCATCGAGCGGCACATAGGCGTGCCCGTAGCGGCGCACGCCGCGCTTGTCTCCGATCGCTATCGCGAAAGCCTGGCCGAGCGTGATGCCGATGTCTTCGACCGTGTGATGCGCATCGATCGCGAGGTCGCCGGCCGCCTTGATGTCGAGATCGAACGCGCCGTGGCGCGCAACCTGATCGAGCATATGATCGAAAAACGCAATGCCGCTGTCGAGTTTCGCCACGCCCGAACCATCTAGATTCAGCGTGACGCTAATCTGCGTTTCCCTGGTGTTGCGGGTCATTTGCGCGCTACGCATAAGCTGGCGACTCAAGGCACTAAACGGCTTCCAGACTTTCGTTCAGAGCGCGCATAAATGCGCGATTCTGCTGCGGTGTGCCGACGGTTACGCGGAGACAACCTGCGAGCGAACGATGGACGCCGTTCAAATTCCTGATCAACACGCCGCGCTGTTTCAGGCCTTCAAAAACTGCGTCGGCGTGCGATACACAGAACAGAATAAAGTTGCCGGACGAAGGAAAAGCCGTGACGCCGCGAATGCTCTGCAACGCACCAAACAGACGCCGGCGTTCGCGTTTGATCGCGCCGGCCTGTTCCGCCAGAAGAGCGGTCTCGCGCAACACGCGTTCAGCCACGATCTGCGTCAGTACATTGACATTATACGGTAAGCGCAGCTTTTCGAGCTGCGCGACCAGCCCGGGGTGGCCGACCAGAAAGCCTAGCCGCAGACCGGCGAGGCCGAGTTTCGACAGCGTGCGCATGACCGACAAATTCGAAAATTCGTTCAGGCGCGGCAAAAAACTGCTCTCGGCAAACGCGTGATAGGCCTCGTCGATCACGACCAGGCCCGGCGCGGCTCGAATAATTTGCGCCAACGCATCGGCGTCGAACAGATTGCCGGTCGGATTGTTCGGGTAAGCGATAAGCACCAGCGCAGGGTGATATTCGTCGATCGCCGCGAGCGTTTGTACTACATCGAGCGAAAAATCGCGATTCAGATCGACCGGCCGGTACTGCAATCCCGCGTAAGCGGCAACCAGGCCGAACATCGCGAACGAAGGCTCGACGCCAAGTAACACCGCGCCCGGTTTCGCCACCGCCAGGGCCAGCATCTGGATCAATTCGTCCGACCCGTTGCCGAGCAGGATTTCGCTATCCGCGGCGATACCCATGGTTTCGCGAAGCTGCGCTTTGAGCCGGGCCGCCGCGGAATCCGGATAACGATTGATCGCAGCGTCGCGCACGAGATAGCCAATCTCCTCGCGCAGCGCGAGCGGCAGTTCGAACGGATTTTCCATCGCATCGAGCTTGATCAGGCCGCTCGCGTCGTGCACACGATACGGCGCAAGCGCGCGAATTTCTTCGCGTATAACGTGTTCAGGGGATTCGGGCATGGTGCGGCGGAGACGGCGCGAATGTGCTAGATGGTAAACGATAGAGCTAGCGCTTCAAACGGTATTCGGCCGATTTCGCGTGCGCTGTCAGGCCTTCGCCGTGAGCAAGCTCGACCGCGATCCGCCCCAGCGTATCGGCGCCGGCGCTCGATACCTGAATCAAACTCGTGCGCTTTTGAAAATCGTAAACACCGAGCGGCGATGAAAAGCGCGCCGTTCCCGAAGTCGGCAGCACATGGTTCGGCCCCGCGCAATAATCGCCAAGCGCTTCCGAAGCATAAGGGCCCAGAAAAATCGCGCCGGCATGACGGATTTTGCCTGCAAAGTGTTCCGGATTCTCGACTGCCAGTTCCAGGTGCTCCGGCGCAATCCGGTTGGCGATTGCACACGCTTCCTCGAGATCGCGAACCGCGATCAAAGCACCGCGCGATTCCAGCGACGCTCGAATCACGTCGCGCCGCGGCATGCCTTCGATCTGGTGATCGATGCTGCCGGCAACGGCGTCGATGAAGCCGGCGTCGGGGCACAGCAGAATCGCCTGCGCCATCTCATCGTGCTCGGCCTGCGAGAACAGGTCCATCGCGATCCAGTCCGGGTTCGGGCTGCCGTCGCAGATAACCAGAATTTCGGACGGCCCGGCGATCATGTCGATGCCGACAGCGCCGAACACGCGGCGCTTGGCGGCGGCGACATACGCGTTGCCGGGCCCGACGATTTTGTCGACGCGCGGGATCGTCGCCGTGCCGAAAGCCAGCGCAGCGATCGCCTGCGCACCGCCGACGGTGAATACGCGGTCGACACCGCACAATGCGGCGGCGGCCAGCACCATTGCGTTTTTCTCGCCATTCGGCGTCGGCACGGTCATGACGATCTCGGCGACGCCGGCTACTTTCGCCGGCAGCGCATTCATCAGCACCGACGACGGATAGGCGGCGCGGCCGCCGGGCACATAAATGCCAACGCGGTCGAGCGGCGTGATCTGCTGGCCGAGCATGGTGCCGTCGGCCTCGGTGTAGCACCACGATTGCGCGATGTGTTTTTCGTGATAGTTGCGTACGCGTTCGGCGGCGCGCTCGAGCGCGTTGCGCCGGGTTGCCGGCAATTGGCCGAGCGCTGCTTGCAACTCCGATTGCGGCAACTCGAGTTCGGCAACCGAAGCAGCCGCGATGCGATCGAAGCGCTTGGTGTATTCGAGCAGCGCCTCGTCGCCGCGCGCTTTGACGTCGCGAAGAATGCCCGCCACGACCGACTCAATGGCCTCGTCCTGCGCGACATCGAACGCAAGCAGACGCGAAAGCCGGTTGTCGAAATCGCCATCCTGGCTCGACCAGCGCTTGATATTTACGTGGTTTCGCATGTGCTTATACATGTAGTTACGCGGGCGTGACGGCGCGTACGAATGCATCGAGGAGCGGCTGGATTAGCGCCCGCTTCAGCTTCAGGGCCGCCTGGTTGACGATCAGCCGCGCCGACACCGGCATGATGTCTTCGACCGCGCGCAAATTGTTCGCGCGCAGCGTGTTGCCGCTGGAAACCAGATCGACGATCGCATCGGCGAGTCCGACCAGCGGCGCCAGTTCCATCGAGCCATACAGCTTAATCAGATCGACGTGCACGCCCTTAGCGGCAAAGTGTTCGCGTGCCGTTTGCAGGTATTTGGTCGCGACGCGAAGACGGGCGCCGCGCCGTACTTCCGATTCGTAATCGTAATCCTGGGCCGTGGCGACGACCATGCGGCAACGCGCGATTTGCAAATCGAGCGGTTGATAAAGACCGGCATCGCCCTGCTCGGCCAGCACGTCGCGCCCGGCGACGCCAAGGTCGGCGGCCCCGTAACGCACATACGTCGGCACATCGGACGCCCGTACGATGATGACGCGCATGTCGCCGCGGCTGGTTGGCAAAATCAGCTTGCGCGAGGTTTCCGCATCTTCAGTCACGATGATTCCGGCCGCCTCCAATATCGGCAGAGTCTCGTCGAAGATGCGTCCTTTCGACAGCGCGATGGTCAAGCCGCTCATCTTTCAATGCCTCCGCCGAATGTTCGCGCCGAGCTGCGACAGTTTTTCTTCGATGTGTTCGTAGCCGCGGTCGAGATGATAGATGCGGTCTATCGTCGTCTCGCCGCTCGCCATCAGGCCGGCGATGACGAGACTGGCGGACGCGCGCAAATCGGTCGCCATCACAGTCGCACCGTCGAGCTGGCCGACGCCCTTGATCACGGCAGTGTTGCCTTCGACCTCGATATCGGCGCCAAGCCGGCGCAACTCCTGCACGTGCATGAAACGGTTCTCGAAAATCGTTTCGGTCACGATCGCGGTGCCGGCGGCCATGCAGTTCAAAGCCATGAATTGCGCCTGCATGTCGGTCGGAAACGCAGGGTACGGCGCGGTGCGGAGATTGACCGGGCGCCGGACACCGTTTTTGCGCACCCGTATCCAGTCGTCGCCGAATTCGACCTTCGCGCCGGCTTCAAGCAGCTTGCCGAGCACCGCATCGAGCATGGCGCTGCGCGTGTTCACGAGCGTTACGGCGCCGCCGGTCGCCGCGGCCGCGACCAGAAATGTTCCGCTTTCGATGCGGTCGGGCATGACGCGATAACTCGCTCCGTGCAAACTCGCGACCCCCTCGATATGGATGGCGTCGCTGCCGGCGCCCCTGATTCTTGCGCCCATCGCGATCAGGCAATCGGCGAGATCGACGACTTCAGGTTCGCGCGCGGCGTTTTCGATAAGGGTGACGCCGTCGGCCAGAGTCGCCGCCATCATCAGGTTTTCGGTGCCGGTCACCGAAACCAGATCCATGACGATGCGCGCGCCGCTCAAGCGTTTGGCGCGCGCATGAATGTAGCCGTGCTCGATAGCGATTTCGGCGCCCATCGCCTGCAAACCTTTGATATGCAGGTCGACCGGGCGCAACCCGATCGCGCAGCCGCCGGGCAGGGATACACTCGCCTCGCCGAAGCGGGCAAGCATCGGCCCGAGGACCAGAATGGCGGCGCGCATGGTCTTGACCATCTCGTAGGGCGCGATCAGATTTTCGACATCGCGGCCGCTCAATTCGATGGTTGTATCAGTCGGACTACGCGAGCCGATGCGCACGCCGATCTGCTCGAGCAGCCTGATTGCGGTCGTCACATCGCGCAGCCGCGGCACGTTGCTCAATGCCATCGCATCGGCCGTCAGCAGCGATGCGCACAAGATCGGCAGAGCGGCATTTTTGGCGCCCGAAATCCGGACTTCTCCGGACAGTGGCACGCCGCCCTGAATTGCCAGTTTGTCCATTTCAGGATCGCGAAATCACACCTCGCTTCCGCGCTGCCGCCATTCTTCTGGCGTGTACGTTTTCATCGACAACGCATGAATTTCTGCGCGCATACGATCACCGAGCGCTTTATAGACGGTCTGGTGCTGCCGCACGCGGTTCTGACCGCGGAACGCGGCGGCTACGATGATCGCCTCAAAATGCTGGCCATCGCCTTCGACGGCGACGAACTCGCATTCGAGGCTGGTTTCGATATAGCTTTTTACGGTTTCAGGTTCGAGCATGAGAATGGTGACGGGGTGGCGCGGGGCGGCTAGCGGCGAAGCTTGTAGCCGCTTTTGAGCAAACGCAAGGTCAGCAAGGATAGAGCAAAAAAAGCCGTTGCGACAACCGCCGCGCTGAAATAGGGAGAAACGTCGGAAACGCCGAAAAATCCGAAGCGGAACCCGTCTATCATGTAAAAGAACGGATTGAAATGCGAAGTCGCCTGCCAGAAACCCGGCAGCGTATGGATCGAGTAAAACACGCCGGAAAGGAATGTCAGCGGCAGAATGATGAAATTCTGGAAGGCCGCGATCTGATCGAATTTCTCGGCCCAGATGCCGGCGATGATGCCCAGCGCGCCGAGCAAACCGCTGCCGAGTACGGCGAACAGCAGCGCCCACAGCGGATAGCGCAAATCGAGCTGCACGAGCGGCAGCGTCAGTACGATCACCCCTAATCCCACCACACAGCCGCGCACCATCGCGGCCAGCACGTAAGCCGAAAAAAACTCCCAGTGCGACAGCGGCGCAAGCAGCGTAAAAATAATGTTCCCGGTCACTTTCGACTGGATCAGGCTCGATGAACTGTTGGCGAACGCGTTTTGCAAAATTGCCATCATGCCCAAGCCGGGAATGAGAAACGAGGTATAGCGCACGCCGTCGAATACTTCGACGTGCTGTTCGAGCGCGTGGGAAAAAATCAGCAGATACAGGAGCGCTGTCAGCACCGGCGCCATCACGGTCTGAAAGCTCACTTTCCAGAAGCGCAGCAACTCTTTGTAAAAAAGCGTGGCGAAGCCGGTCACGGGCGTCCTGTGCTCATTGCCGGCTCATGATCTGCATAAACACGTCCTCGAGATCGGGCTGCTGAAGTTCCAGTTCCTGCACGGTGATGCCGGCCATGCGCAGCTCGGCCATGACTCTCTCGATTTCGGAGTAATCCTCGATTTTCAGGGTAAAGCTTTTCTCGCCCCGGGCAATCTGCATCGGTTGAAGCGCCGGCGGCAACTCGTTCGGTTTCAGCCACATCTTCAAGCGCCGGCCGGATACGCTGTTCAGCAGATTCTGGGTGCTGTCGAGCGCGACAATCGCGCCGTGTTTCAGCATCGCAATGCGGCTGCACAGGATTTCCGCTTCTTCAAGGTAATGGGTCGTCAGCACGATCGTATGGCCATCGCGATTCAGCTTGCGAATAAAGCTCCACAGCGTCTGCCGCAATGCGACATCGACGCCGGCTGTAGGCTCATCGAGCACGATCACCGGCGGCTTGTGCACAAGCGCCTGCGCAATCAGCACCCGGCGCTTCATACCGCCGGACAAGGCGCGCATATTGGTATCGGCTTTGCCGGCGAGATCGAGGTGGTGGATGATTTCGTCTATCCAGCCGCGGTTATCGCGAATACCGAAGTAGCCCGACTGTATCGTCAGCGCCTCGCGTACCGTGAAGAACGGATCAAACACGAGTTCCTGCGGGACCACGCCGAGGCGCCGGCGCGCGCCGCGGTAGCGGCGGACGACATCGAATCCCATCACGGCCAGCGTTCCCGAATCGGCCAGAGACAAGCCGGCGAGAAGATTGATCAAGGTGGTCTTTCCGGCGCCGTTCGGCCCCAGGAGACCAAAAAACTCCCCCTCGGCGATACCGAGATCGATGCCGCCGAGCGCAGTCAGCGCACCGTAGCGCTTGACGACACCTTCAATTTCGATTGCGGCGGTCATGCCGGAAGAGATTGGTGGGGATTGAAGCGAGCGCGGACGGCGCGGCGGCAACCGCTGCGAGCTGAAAATGGCAGCTATCATCGTTGCTGCCAAGCGCCGGTCGCCGCGCGCTCCGGCGGCGGAGGCGGTTAATCAAGTTTCCGGAATCAGCTCCAGAACGTCATACAGGCTTGCCAGACTGCGCAGATTTTCGGGCAAATTTTTAAAGCGCAGGTGAACCCGGTGTTGCGCTTGCGCCACGCGCTGCCATTCCAGAAGAAGACCGATGGCCGACGAATCGACTTCGCTGAGTCCGCTGAGATCGACTTCGCGAACTTCTGGGCCAAGTTGCGCGCGGCCGATCTCGATGAGCCGCGCGACGTTGTCTATAGTGATCGCACCGGTTATGCCGATACAGACCCCGTTGCGCACGATTTCCGCATGGGCGTCGCCAGCTGTTCGTTTCACCGGATCTCCGTTCGCTCGAAGATGGATTGCGCGCAGATTGCGGACGCTTGCGATCGCTTTCCCAGGGCTGCGCGGTTTAACCCTGCGGACGTTGCGATGAACGCTGCGGATCAGCTTTCAGCTTGCCGTTCTTGTCGGCGAGCAGCTTGATCAAGCCGTCGACCCCCGAGCGATTGATCTCATCGCTGAACGTGCTGCGATAGTTGGTCACGAGGCTGATGCCCTCGACGATCACGTCGTACACCTTCCAGCCATCGCCGCCTTTCTCGACGCGATAGTCGATCGGAATCGGCACGCCATCAGGCGTCGTGAATACCGATTGCACAACCGCCTGGGTCGCACCGGGCTTCAGGGTCAGCGGTTTAACCTCGAGCGGATCGCCGCGCGCTGCTTCAAGCGCGGACGAAACGTTCAAGGCGTCGGAATAAGTCCTGACCAGCAACGTGCGAAACTGTTTGACCAGATTCTCCCTCTGCTGCGGCGTCGCATCGCGCCAGCCGCGGCCGACCGCAAGCGCGGTCATGCGGTTGAAATTGAAGTTCGGCAGAACCCTGGCCTCGACAAGCTCAATTATTTTTTGTTTGTCGCCGGCCTGAATGTCCCGATCCTTCTGGACGATGGCCAACACTTCCTTGGTCGTGCTGCGGATCATCTGATCGGGGGAATCCTCTGCGGCAAGCACCGGAACACCGAATAGACCACTGGCGGCAAGGCTGATAAACAGGCCGATGAACGGCAACCATAATTTCGAAGCTATTTCCATGATGCGTTTTTCCTCGAATGAAAAAGTAAGAGCTTATTCGCCGGGACGGAATCCGGGCGGCGCGGGTGATGCCGGACTCGATGGCGCAGCAGTTCCCGCCGGATCTTTCGAATCGTTCGCCGTGCTGAAAAGAAATTTCCCGATCAGCTTTTCCAGCACAACCGCGGATTGCGTCAACTCCAGCGTGTCGCCAGGCTGCAAGGATTCGGGATCGGCGCCTGCTTCAAGCCCGAGGTATTGCTCACCGAGCAAACCCGAAGTCAGAATCGATGCCGTCGTGTCCTTCGTGAACGGGTAGCGTTTGTCGATGCCCAGCGTTACCTTCGCATCGAAGCGCTCTGGGTCAAAGTTGATGTCAACGACGTTACCAACGACCACGCCCGCGCTTTTGACCGGCGCCCGCCGCTTCAAGCCGCCGATGTTGTCGAAATGGGCATGGACTTCATAGGTATCGGACACGCTGATTGCGGAGAGGTTTCCGACCTTTACGGCAAGAAACAGCAAGGCGCCGATGCCAAGCGCCACGAATACCCCTACCCATAAGTCCAGCGTCTTGCGTTCCATTACAACCCCCGAAACATGAGTGCAGTCAGAGCGAAATCAAGGCCGAGTACAGCGAGCGACGAAGTGACAACCGTGCGCGTGGTCGCTCGCGAAACGCCTTCAGCGGTGGGCGGCGCGTCGTAGCCTTCGAACAGCGAAATCGCGGTTATGGCGATGCCGAACACCACGCTTTTGATTACGCCATTGACGATGTCGCGGCGCACGTCGACAGCCGCCTGCATCTGTGACCAGAATGAACCGGCGTCGACGCCGATCATGACGACTCCGACGAGATAGCCGCCGAACACGCCCATCACGCTGAACATCGCCGCCAGGAGCGGCATCGAAACGACGCCGGCCCAAAACCGCGGCGCGACCACGCGAGCGATAGGGTCGACAGCCATCATTTCCATCGCGCTGATCTGCTCAGTCGCTTTCATCAGCCCGATTTCGGCGGTCATCGCCGACCCCGCGCGGCTCGCGAAAAGCAGCGCCGCGACCACCGGGCCGAGTTCGCGAACCAGAGACAATGCGACGATCACGCCGAGCGCTTCTTCCGAACCGTAGCGCTCCAGCGTTTCATAACCTTGCAAACCGAGCACCATGCCGACGAACAAACCGGAGACGGCAATGATGATCAAGGACAGGAAACCGCTGAAGTAGATTTCTCGTATGGTGAGGCCGATGCGACGAAAGCTGGTCGCCGAACTCAGCAATACCAGCGCAAAAAAACGGCTGGCATAGCCGAGCCGCCAGACTCCCCCGACTGCCAGGCCGCCCAAGGCGCGCAAGCCATTGGCGACCGCGCTAAGCATGAGGATCTATCCTATGCATGCGCTTTTTTCATCAAATCGTCGGCGATTTTGCGTCCCGGGTAATGGAAAGGCACCGGGCCATCTTCTTCGCCATGTACGAATTGATGGACGAATTCCTTGTCCGAATCGCGCATCTGGTTCGGTGTGCCCTGCGCTACGATATCGCCTTCTGAAACGAAATAGACGTAATCGACGATCTGCAGTGATTCCTGCACATCGTGGGTGACGACTATGGACGTTGCGCCGAGAGCATCGTTCAAACGCCGGATCAGGTTGCCGACGACGCCGAGAGAAATCGGATCGAGGCCGGCGAACGGTTCGTCGTACATGATCAGCATCGGGTCTAGCGCTACGGCGCGCGCCAGCGCGACGCGGCGCGCCATGCCGCCGGATAGTTCCGCTGGCATCAAAGCGTGCGCGCCGCGCAGTCCGACCGCCTGCAGCTTCATCAGCACAAGATCGCGAATCAGCGATTCGGGCAGATTCGTGTGCTCGCGCATCTGAAACGCGACATTGTCGAAGACCGATAGATCGGTAAACAGCGCGCCGAACTGAAACAGCATACCCATGCGTCGGCGCATGCGATAAAGCTCATCGCGATCGAGCTCGTGCATCACGCGCCCAGCGACCCTTACAGCGCCTTTGGATGGCCGCAACTGGCCGCCGATCAGACGCAGCAGCGTCGTTTTGCCGCAGCCGCTGCCGCCCATGATGGCCACGACCTGGCCTTTAGCGATCGAAAAATCTATTCCCTTGAGGATGCGCCGCTTGCCGTAGGCGAAGCTGACGTCGTCGATTTCGACCAACGTTTGCGGGTTGGCGGTATTTGTGATCAAAGTCCGCGGATTCTAAACCAGATAGGGTCAACAATCGAGTGCGAGGGCGGCGTCGCGGGCGCGGACACATCGGAAGCGCGCCCGGCCGAACCCGGACCACAGCGAGCGATGTCTTGGGGAACGGGGACGGTTCGTTGGCGTCCCGTCCGCAATCGGAACGCTTCGCAGTAACGTGTCGGACGCCCTAGCAGGCTGTTGAATTTCGACGAACCGGCCGGATCATTGCAATTGATGCGAGAGCAAACGATGCGTTGTTCGGCGAGTCGACGGCTGGTTGTCACCGTCAGGCATGGGTGCAGTGTCGCGCGGCT